>JAYTAJ010000554.1:0-8940 GCA_043737575.1 Myxococcales bacterium
GCGTCGGCCCAGGCGAGGACGTCGCTGGCGAGGGTGTCGGCGTCGTAGGGACCGTCGAGCGGCGACGGGGCGTAGCCGCGCAACCACGGCGCGACGGCGCGGTAGCCGGCGGCGGCGAGGTGCTCGAGCAGCGGCGCGAAGGTGGGCGGCGCGTCGGGGAAGCCGTGGAGCACGAGGGCGAGCGGCGCGGCGGGATCGCCCGCGGCGAGCGCGGCGAAGGGGCCGATCGCGAGGGTGTCGATCATGCGGGCGGATCATCCTCGACGAAGACCTGGTGCTCGACCAGGCGCTTGTACAGGCCGGCAGCGGCCATCAGCTCGGCGTGGCGGCCGACCTCGGCGACCTTGCCGCCGTGGAGGACGACGATGCGATCGGCGTCGCGCACGGTCGACAGGCGATGGGCGACGACGAGCGTGGTGCGGCCGTGCATGAGGCGCGCGAGGGCGTCCTGCACCAGCGACTCGCTCTCGGCGTCGAGGTTGCTGGTGGCCTCGTCGAGGATGAGGACGCGCGGATCGACGAGGAGGGCGCGCGCGATGGCGATGCGCTGCTTCTGGCCGCCCGAGAGCTTCACGCCGCGCTCGCCGATGAGGGTGTCGTAGCCCTCGGGGAACGACAGGATGAAGTCGTGGGCGTTGGCGTCCTTGGCGGCTTGCTCGATCTCGGTGTCGCCGGCGCCGTCGCGGCCGTAGGCGATGTTGGCGCGCAGGGTGCCGGCGAACAGGACCGGCTCCTGCGCGACCATGGCGGTGGCGCGGCGCAGGTCGCCGAGGCGGAGGGCGCGCACGTCGACGCCCTCGAGGGTGACGCGGCCGGCGTCGACGTCGAAGAAGCGGAGGAGGAGCTGGAGGACGGTGGTCTTGCCGGCGCCGGACGGGCCGACCAGCGCGATGACCTCGCCGGGCGCGACGGTGAGATCGAAGTCGCGCAGCACGGGATGATCGACGCGCGCGGGGTACGCGAACGAGACGTGCTCGAAGCGGATGGCGCCGCCGCCGGCGGGGAGCGCGGTGGGCGCGGGCGGGTCGTGGATGTCGGGGACGGTGTCGATGATCGCGAACAGGCGCTCGGTGGCGCCGGCGGCGCGCTGCAGGGCGCCCCACACGCCGGCCAGCTCGGCGAGCGCGCCGGCGACGATGAACGTGTAGAGGAAGAAGGAGGTGAGCTCGCCGGGGCTGATCTCGCCGCGGATCATGGCGCGGCCGCCCATCCACACGACGGCGGCGATGGCGATGTAGCCGGCGGTGGTGGCGGCGGCGAAGAACGACGCGCGCCAGCGCACCAGGGTGAGCGAGCGCTCGAAAGCGTCCTCGACGCCGGCCCGGTAGCGCTTGGCCTCGTGGTCCTCGCGCACGAAGGCCTGCACGGTCTGGATGGCGCCGAGCGACTCCTGGACGTGGCCGGACACGACGGCGAGGCCGTCCTGCACGCGCTTGCTCATGCGGCGGATCGCGCGGCCGAAGATCATCGTCGCGAGGACGATCGGCGGGATGACGGCGAGCATCAGCAGCGTGAGCTTCACGTTGGTGAGGAGCAGCATCACCAGGCCGCCGAAGAACTGCACCGCGGTGCGTAACGTCAGCGACAGCTCGCTGCCGACCACGCCCTCGACGACGGTGACGTCCGACGCGAGCCGGCCGACCAGCTCACCGGTGCGGCGCTCGTGGAACCACGCCATCGGCAGCGCCAGGATCCGCTCGAAGACCAGCGTGCGCAGATCGGCGACGACGCGCTCGCCGAGCCAGCTCATCGCGTAGTGGCGGATCCACACCAGCACGGCGTGGACGACGAACACGACGCACAGGATCCACACGACCTTGTCGAGGTCGGCGATCGACTGCTGCTTCATGCCGACGTCGACGGCGAACTTGGCGGCGGCGGGATAGACCAGCGACAGGCCCGACGCCAGGATCAGCGTGACGATCGCGATCGCGAGGCGGCCGCGGTGCGGCGCGAGCAACGACGACAGCCGCCACAGGATCGCGAGGCGGCGGCGGGTCATGGGCCGCCGCTCGTCAGGCTCGGGCGGCGGCAGCGCGTCGTCGTCGTCGTCGCCGCTACTCACCGTCGGTGAAGAAGCGCACCAGCTCCTCCTCCTGCGCGGCGGCGTCGCGGCGGCCGAGCGCGATCAGCTCGCTCGCCCAGTTGCCGTCGAACAGGAGGTACGACAGCAGATCGTTCTCGCGGCGCGACTCGCTCGCGGCGAGCCGCTCGATCAGCCGGCGGGTCATGCGGCTCGACACCAGCAGCTTGCCGCTGCGCACGAAGTCCGACGCCAGCGCGCCGATGTCCTCGGACGGACGGATGTGGACGGTTTCGATCGGGCGGATCGGCGCGCCGCGCAGCTTCACCAGCTCGCGGTTCATGACGGTCACGAAGTCGGGGCCGAACGCGGTGGTGCCGGCGGCGAGGATCGCGTTCAGCCGCTTCATCAGATCGAGGTCGTACTCGGTGTGATCGAGCATGAGCGCGTTGAGCGCCTTGCCGAGGATGAACAGCGGCCTGGGATAGCCGTCGGGGATGACCGGCGTCAGCTGCGACGTGCCGCCGACGCCCTCCTCGCTGACGTGGCGCAACGACACCATCAGCATGCGATCGGCGCCGAGCCGGATCGCCGGCGACATCGGCGTGTTCTGGCGCAGGCCGCCGTCGGTGTAGAAGCTGTCGCCGATCTTCACTGACGGGAACAACAGCGGGATCGCGGCCGACGCCAGGACGTGGCGCGGGCCGATGCGCGCGGCGCGGTGCCGGACGAACGGATCCTTGCTCCAGCCCGACGACACCGGATCGGCCGACGACACGAACACCACGGTGTGGCCGCTGCCGATGTGAGTCGCCGACACCGACATCGCGTGCAGCGCGCGCGACCGCAGGTTGCGATCGATGCCGCGCCACGGGATGGTCTTGATGACGAAGCGCTCGAGGCCGCTGGTGTCGAGGAGGCCGCCGAAGCGGAAGCTGCCGGGCGCGGGCGGCGGTGGATCGCGGCCGAGCAGCTGGCCGATCGCGCGCAGCGCGCCGCGCGGCCCGAGGCCGATCAGCTCCTCGATGCGCAGCGCCCGCCAGGCCTCGACGAGGCGGCGGGCCTGGGTCGCGGGCTCGTCCATCGTCGCGGCGAGGAACGCGGCGTTGATCGCGCCGACGCTGGTGCCGGTGACGATGTCGATCGGCACCTGACGGCCGAGGCGCTTCGGGAGATCCTCGCGCAAGTACTGGATGATCCCGGCCTCGAACGCGCCGCGCGATCCGCCACCGGACAGCACGAAGCCGACCTTGGCGCGTCGCTGGGATCCCACGCGTCGATTGTTTCTCGCCGAGCCCGGTCGTGTCCACGCGCGGAACCTGAAACTGCGCCGCCTTGGTGGTGTCGTGAGGGCATGACCCTCGCCCGCTGGTCGATCGTCGCGCTCGGGGTCTGCATCGGATCGGGCGCGGCGCGGGCCGAGCTGGTCGGTGGGCGCGAGACCCGCTGCGACGTGTCGGTACAGCTCGCGGGGCCGATCGCGACGGTCACCGAGTCGCACGATCTGATCGGCACCGACGCCGAGGCGATCTACCAGCTCGCGCTCCCGGTCGGCGCGGCGATCGCGGCGGCGCGGATCACGCCACCGGGCGGTCGCGAGTCGAAGGCGGTCGCGATCTCGGCGGCGACGCTGGCGACCGAGACGCCCGACGCGACGCGGCTCGGCATCCCGCCGGATCTCGGGCTGGTGCGGTGGCGCGGCAGCGACGGCGAGGCCGAGCACTACGAGCTGCGCGCGACCGGGCTCGACGCCCAGCGGCCGCTGCGGGTGACGGTCAGGTGGATCGCGCCCGCGGCGTACACCGACGGCCGCCTGGTGCTGCGAGTCCCGGCCCGCGGCGACGGCGACGAGCTGGCGCGCTGCGAGGTCGCGGTGATCGCGAAGGCGGGCGGCGGCGTGCGATCGTTCGGCCCGGCGTTCGTCAACGGCGTGAAGCTGGCGTCGAGCGGTGGCCGCACCGCGGTCGCCAGCGCGCGTGCGCTCGAGATCGAGCTGGTGCCGGTCTGGATCCACGACGGCCCGGTCGCGGCGAGCGCGTCGGTGCCGGTGGTCGGCGACGGCGGCGACAGCCGCACGCTGACGACGGTCGCGGTCTACCTGCCGCCGTCGCGCAGCCAGGCTCAGCTGGCGCCGCGGCGGCTGGTGTTGCTGGTCGATACCTCGCGCAGCCTGGGCACCGACGGCCGCGCCGCGGTCGCGGCGATCGCCGACGCGCTGATCGCCGCGGTGCTCGCGGTCCTCGACACCTCGACCGCGACCGGCGCGACCCGGGCCGACCTGGCGCGCACCGCCGGCCTGTTCACCCGCACCTCGCCGCCGGGCGCGAAGCTCGACGACGCGACGATCGCGAAGGCCGCCGCCGCGGGCACCGAGCTCGACGCCAACCTGCCGGGCTCGAGCTACCAGGTGCTGATCAAGTACCAGCTGTGGCCGCAGCTCCGCGCTTGCTACCAGGACGCGCTGCGCGGCAAGCCGAAGTTCTCGGGCACGCTCGACCTGACGCTCGAGCTGGCTCGCGGCGAGGTCCATGATGTTCGCATCGGCGGCACCCCGATGCCCGAGGGCTTGATCGCCTGTGCTGCGAACGCTGCCTATGCGATGGAGGTGCCGTCGTATCCGCTCGACGGCCTCGCCGAGATCATCGCAGTGGTCCACAAGCCGGTGTACTTGCGCGCGCCGATCGACAGCGACACCGAGGGTGCTCTCGACGAGGAGCTTGGCTTCTCGGTGGCCGAACCACCGCCGCCGCCGCTGCGGTGACGCCGCGGTGACGCCGCGCGGACGCCGCGCGGACGATGGACATCGAGTGACGGGCAATCTTGTCGAGGTCGCTTGGACTATCATGGCCCGATATGCTCGATCGTCGTTGGTCCGGGAAGGTTGGACTCATCCTCGCGCTGGCGCTCGCCGCGTGCGGCAACAGCTCCCCGGGCGGCGGCGATCCGATCGACGGGCCCGGCGGCGACGGTGATCTGGGCGACGCCGGCGTCGACGCCGACGTCTGCATGGGCGGCACGCTGTGCGGTCAGCCCGCGACCTGCTGCGCCGTGGGCAACGAGTGCGTCGACGATCGCTGCCTCGCGGTGTGCGCGACCGGCGTCCGCTGCGGCGCCGATCTGACGACGTGCTGCAACAGCGGCGACGTCTGCCTCGAGTCGGTGTGCGTCACGCCGACCGGGACCTGCGGCGACTCCTACGACTGCGACCCCGGCTTCTTCTGCGAGCCGACGCTGGGCCAGTGCCTGCCGCAGCCCGATCCGCTGACCTGCGAGCTGGTGCCGCAGTTCACCGATCTGATGGTGACGACCGAGTGGTCGTACACGCTCGACGAGGTCATCTCGATCCCCGTCGTCGCCAACCTCGACGGCGTCGGCCGCCCCGAGGTCGTCGTCAACCTGTCGCAGCAGGACGGCCTCGGCTTTCCCGGCGGCAACATCATCGTGCTGAACGGCCAGACCGGCGCGGTGGTGCTGCCGAAGGTCGCGCACAACCCGCCGACCAGCCACGGCTCTCACGGCCGCTCGACGATCGCGGTCGGCGACGTCTCCGGCGACGACCTGCCCGACATCATCTACGCGTCGCGGGTCAACCCGCAGTTCAAGAGCCTGATCGTCGCGATCGATCGGACCGGCGCGCTGTTGTGGACGTCTCGCGATCGCAACGGCACCGCACACCCGTTCACGATCGAGAACGCGGCGATCACGCTCGCCAACTTCGACGACGACCCGATGGCCGAGATCGTGATCGGCGCGACCCTGCTCGATCACGACGGCACGGTGCTGTGGGATCAGGGCGGCAACGGCGCCGGCAGCACCCTCGGCAGCAACGCCGGCTACATCGGCGGCATCTCGGCGGTCGCCGATCTCGACGGCGACGGTCGGCCCGAGATCGTCAGCGGCAAGCAGGCGTGGAAGGTCGCGTGGACCGCGGGGCCGCCGTCGACGGCGACGGTCACCGCGTACTGGACGTACACCGGGCCCGACGGCTACCCGGCGATCGCCGACCTCGACAACGACGGCGATCCCGAGGTGGTGCTGACCGCGGTCGGCCAGGTCCACGTCCTCGACGGACGCACCGGCCTCCTGTGGTGCGGCCGTGATCCGACCGGCGCGGCGTGCGTCCTGCCCGCGCTGCGCACCCAGCCGATCAACATCCCCGGCGGCACCGCGCAGAACCGCGGCGGTCCGCCGACGATCGCCGACTTCGACGGCGATGGTCGCCCCGAGATCGGCGTCGCGGGTGGTCACAGCTACTCGCTCTACGATCTGGCGCGGCCGGGCGAGGATCTCAGCGGCGTCACGCCGCCGCCGCCGCTCGGCTCGATCTTCGTGAAGTGGTCGCGGGCGACGCAAGATCTGTCGTCGAACTCGTCGGGCTCGTCGGTGTTCGACTTCCAGGGCGACGGCGCCGCCGAGGTGATCTACGCCGACGAGTGCAACGTCCGCGTCTACTCGGGCACCGACGGCCGGGTCCAGCTGACGATCCCCAACACCACGGGCACCATCCACGAGTACCCGCTGGTGGTCGACGCCGACGGCGACGGCAACACCGAGATCATGGTCGTCGCCAACGACACCAACGCGGTCAACAACTGCGGTGCCGCGGTGACGCCGCGCCGGGGCGTGTTCCTCTACGGCGACGCGCTCGATCAGTGGGTGCCGACGCGGCGGGTGTGGACCCAGCACGCGTACCACGTCACCAACGCGACCGCGGTCGGCAACGTGCCGATGGTCGAGCCGACCAACTGGCTGCAGCCCGGCCTCAACAACTACCGCCAGAACGTGCAGGGCGACGGCATCTTCAATGCCCCCGACCTCGCGATCGATCTGTCGATCGGCCTCGACCTGTGCGACGACGGCATGGTGGTCCTGCGCGCGCGCGTCACCAACCTCGGCGCGCTCGGTGTCCGCCCCGGCGTCGCGGTCACGTTCCACCAGGGCACCAGCGCCGCCGGTCCGGTGCTCGGCGGCGGCACGACCAGCGTGCCGCTGCTGCCGGGCGCGTCGACGGTGATCACGGTGACGGTCGCCAATCCCAACACGCCGACCGACTACTACGCGGTGGTCGACAGCCCGCCGGGCACGGTCGCCGAGTGCGACGAGACCAACAACGGCGACGGCGTCACCGACGCGGAGTGCCCGGGCGTGGACTGAGGACTCCGAGCGCAGCGAGGGTCCGAAGTTTGGTCCGGGAGCCGAGGCCGCGCGTCGGTCAGGGGCGCAGCCTGCCCTGCTGGTAGCGCGAGGCCGGCTGGTGATCGAGGAGGCGGCAGTGATCGAGGCCGGCGCGCCGCGCGTGGTGCGCGATCAGCGCGCGCGGGCCGATGACGCCGGCGTGGATCGTCTGGAAGAACTTGATGACGTCGACGTCGGGACGGCGGCGCAGCGCCGCGTCGGCCAGCGCCGCGAGCTCGGCCTCGGGGCGGGGCCGCCGATCGGCGGGGACCGCCTCGCACACCGTCGCGAACGCGGTGCGGTAGCGATCCGACAGCCGGTAATCGAGGGCGACGTCGCGCGGCGAGAACGTCAGGTGGATCGCGAGCTGACCGCGCGCCGGGAACCGCAGGTCCTGCCAGCGCGCCTCGATGCACGCGAGCAGCGCGTCGTCCTTGGCCGGCCGCGACCGCAGCGCGTCGAGCCCGTCGATCGCGTCGGTGCGCGTGAAGTGGCTGCGATCGTCGAGCGCGACCACGCCGATCCGCACGTCGGTCGGCTCGGCGACGACGCCGTCGCCACACGACGCCACCGCTGCGAGCTGCTGCTCGACGAACGCCTCGATCGGCGCGGCGTCGGCGGTGGCGATGGTGCCGAGCAAGCGCGACAGCTCGACGGTGGCGGGGCCCAGAGGCGCGGCGGGCGGCGCAGGCGCGGGCGCGGGCGCGGGCGCGGCGGGCGGTGCTGCGGGTGGTGCGGTCGAGCCGGTCGCCGCGGGCTCGGCTCCCTTCGACGAGCACGCGGCCAGCGCGATCAAGATCCAGCGAGCCGTCATGGCGCGTCATTTACCACGCGGCGTGGCACGCTCGATCCATGACGATGACCCAGCGACGATTCGGCCCGCTGACCGTCGAGGTCCCGACCATCGGCATCGGCACCTGGCAGATGGAGGACGACGACCCGGCCGCGGCCACCGCCGCGATCCACCGCGCCCTCGAGCTCGGCGCCACCCACGTCGACACCGCCGAGATGTACGGCGCCGGCCGCGTCGAGGAGCTGGTCGGCGCCGCGCTGGCCGGGCGCCGCGACCGCGCGTTCCTGGTGTCGAAGGTGTTGCCGAAGAACGCGTCGCGCGACGGCACGATCCGCGCGTGCGAGCGCAGCCTGCGTCGCCTCGGCACCGATCACCTCGACGGCTACCTCCTGCACTGGCGCGGCGAGCATCCGCTGGCCGAGACCATCGCCGGGTTCGAGACGCTGCGCGAGCAGGGCAAGATCCGCGCGTGGGGCGTCAGCAACTTCGACGCGGGCGATCTGGCCGACGCGCTCGCGATCGCCGGACCGGGACGCATCGCGTGCAACCAGGTCCTGTACCACCTCGGCGAGCGGACGATCGAGCACGCCGTGGTCCCGTGGTGCCAGGCCCACGACGTCGCGGTGGTCGGGTACAGCCCGTTCGGCAGCGGCGACTTTCCCGAGCCGTCGTCGCCCGGCGGGCGGGTGCTGGCGGAGGTGGCGCGCACGGTGGGCGCCAGCGCGCGCCAGGTCGCCCTCGCGTTCCTCCTGCGCGACGGCGGCTTCGTGATCCCGAAGGCCAGCCAGGCCGCGCATGTCGCCGACAACACCGGCGCCGCGGCGATCGCGCTCGACGACGTGGTGGTGGCGCAGCTCGATCGTGCGTTTCCGCGCGGGCGGTGGCACGGCCTTCAGACGATCTGACGCGCTGCGGGGCCATCGCCGTCTTGGCGCGAGAGCTGCAACAG
>JAYTAJ010000555.1:0-3916 GCA_043737575.1 Myxococcales bacterium
GCCGCGATGCCGCTCTCGGCCACCGCGTGCATCTCGCGGGTGCGGATCTGGATCTCGATGCGCTCGCCGCGCGGCCCGATCACCGCGGTGTGCAGCGACTGGTAGAGGTTCGGCTTGGGCAGCGCGATGTAGTCCTTGAAGCGGCCCGGGATCGGGGTCCACGCCTGGTGAGCGACGCCGAGCGCCTGGTAGCAGTGCATCTGGTTGTCGGTGACGACGCGGAAGCCGATCGCGTCGTGGATCTCGTCGAAGGTGCGGCCGGTCTTGCGCATCTTCTGGAAGATCGACCAGAAGTGCTTGGCGCGGCCTTCGACCTCGCACTCGACGCCGTGGGTCGCCATCTCTTTGACGATCAGCTGCTCGACGGTGGTGATGTACTCGCCGCGCTCGGCGCGGGTCTTCTGGATCTCGGTCGCGAGCTGCTCGTACTCGCCGGGGTGCAGGTACTTGAACGCGAGGTCCTCGAGCTCGACCTTGATCCACGCCATGCCGAGGCGGTTGGCCAGCGGCGCATAGATCTGCATGGTCTCGGCGGCGATGCGCTCCTGCTTCTCGGGCGGCAGGTGGTTGAGCGACCGCATGTTGTCGAGGCGATCGCACAGCTTCACCAGGATGACGCGGATGTCGCGCGCCATCGCGAGCAGCATCTTGCGAAAGTTCTCGGCCTGCTGCTCCTCCTTGGTCGACCACGGCAGCTTGCCGAGCTTGGTGACGCCGTCGACGAGGAACGCGATCTTCTTGCCGAACAGCTCCTCCAGCTGCTCGACCGTCGCCGAGGTGTCCTCGACGCAGTCGTGCAGGAGGCCGGCGCACACCGACGGCACGTCGAGCTTCAGCTCGGTGATGATCTCGGCGACCGCCAGCGGGTGGCTGACGTACGGGTCACCCGACTTGCGGGTCTGACCCTCGTGGGCCTTGGCCGCGAAGTCGTAGGCGCGGCGAACGACGTCGAGATCGGCGTTGGGATCGTAGGCGGCGATGCGGGAGAGGATCTGCTCGAAGCTCATACGTGGCGCGGACACCTCGGAGCGTCGAGGATATCCCGATCAATCGTCGAGCGCGAGGCGGTCAGCGAAGTTCCAGGTGAACTCGAAGGCCTGACCGCTGCGGCGGACGACCAGCGTCATCTTGCGGACGTCGGGCGTGAACAGGTCGCGCTGGTAGAAGACGAAGTCGGCGGTGCCGCGGAACACCGAGAGCGAGCCGAGCGGCTGGCGGCGGCGCCAGCCGTCCTCGTTGATCGCGACGATGTCGCCGTAGGCGTTGCGCTGGGCGCTGCGGATCTCGTAGTCCCACATGCTGACGATGTGCTTGGTCTTGGCGTGCTCGACCGCCTCGGGCAGATACGACTGGCCGCGGTCGTCGACCATGTAGACCTCCCACGACTCGAGGTCGGCCCACTCCTGCCACTTGTGCTCGAGCTGGACGTGGAAGCGGAGGCGATCGCGCGAGACGACGGTGAACGACGCCTCGTTGATCAGCGGATAGCGCTTGTTGCGCAGCACGCTCACGCGCTGCTCGGCCTCGCGCGGAACGTTCAGCTCCATGTCACCGGTGACGATGCGGACTGGCTCGGAGTCGCGCAGCGTCTCGGTCGGTTTCGCGAGCGGGTTCGGCTGCACGACGGTCGCCGAGAACGTGCGTGTGCAGCCGACGCTCGCCGCGGCCGTGACACCAGCAAACACCAAGAGCACCCACGGTCGAAGGCTCACCATGAGGCAAGCGTGGCGCCGGTTGCCCCGAAGCGTCAAGCAAAAGCGCGCGAGGAGAACGCGGCTGATCTTCAGAAATCCTGCGACAGCGGACAGCGGCGTCGCGTACTCACCCGCGACGCCGCGAGATCGTTCAGACCCCGAATCCTTCAGACCGGCGCCGGGCTGGCGATCAGGGCGCGGGCGTGGGCCGCGGGATCACTGGCGCGGTTGGCAGCGACGACGGCGCCGAGCTCGGTGAGCGGCAGCGCGACGTCGGCGCGATCGACGGTGCCGTGGCGGCGCGTGAGGTACAGCGCCTTCAGCACCTGATAGGCGGGCTCGAGCTCGGCGTTGACGATCAGGTGATCGTAGGCCTGGTACTGGCCGAGCTCCTCGATCGCCTTGCGCAGGCGGCGCTCGATCACGTCGGCGGCGTCGGTGGCGCGCTGGCGCAGCCGCGCCGCGAGGGTCGTGAGATCGGGCGGCAGGATGAAGACCCGCAGCGAGTCGTGGGGCCACGCCGCGGCGAGGGCACGCGCGCCCTGATAGTCGACGTCGAAGATCATGTCGCGGCCCGCGGTCAACGCCGCCTCGATCGGCGCGCGCGCGGTGCCGTAGCGATTGCCGTGGACCAGGAACCACTCGGCGAGCTCGTCGCCGGCGATCATGCGATCGAAGGTCGCGGCGTCGACGAAGTGGTAGTCGATGCCGTCGCGCTCGCCCGGACGCTGCGGCCGCGTGGTGTACGAGACCGAGAAGTCGAGCGTGGTGTGCTCGCGCAGCAGCCGACGCGTCAGCGTGGTCTTGCCGGCGCCGGACGGCGACGACACGATCAGGAGGAAGCCACGGGGGATCACGGTCACTCGAGGTTCTGCACCTGCTCGCGCATCTTCTCAAGCTCGGCCTTGGCCTGCACGACGAGCGAGGAGATCGCGGCGGTGGCGGATTTTGCGCCGGTGGTGTTGATCTCGCGGCCGAGCTCCTGGAGCAGGAAGTCGAGGCGGCGACCGACCGACGCCGACGGCGCGGCCAGCGTGGTCGCGACCGCGTCGACGTGGGTGCGGGCCCGGACCATCTCCTCGGTGACGTCGGCGCGCTCGACCAGGATCGCGACCTCCTGGGCGAGGCGCTCGGGGGTGACGCCGTCGCGGCCGCGCTCGATCAGCTTGTCGAGGCGATCGCGCAGTCGGGCGGCGACGATCGGCCCGGCCTCGATCGACGCGGCCTCGAGGCCGTCGACCAGCTGGCGCAAGGTCGCGAGGCGCGCGGTGAGATCGGCGACCAACGCCGCGCCTTCGGCGGCGCGGTGGGCGCACAGCTCGTCGAGGGCGGTGGCGAGGGCGCGGCCGGTCGGCTCGACCAGGTCGGCGCTGTCGGCGGTGGCCTCGGCGACGACGCCGGGCACCGCGAGGACCTCGGCGAGGGTCGGCGGCGCCAGGCCGAGCTCGGTGGCGAGGGCGGCCAGCTCGGCGTGGGCGCGACGGGCAGCGATCGGATCGAGCTGGGCGCCGCTGGCGCCCGCGCCGCGCTCGAGGCGGACCGCGACGGTGACCGCGCCGCGCTCGAGGCGATCGCGGACCCGCGCGGTGATCAGATCCTCGATCGCCGCCGACGGTGCGCCGCGCAGCTTGAGGTCGAGGAAGCGATGGTTGACCGAGCGCACCTCGATCGCGATGCGGCCGCCGACGCCGTCGGCGACTCCGCGACCGAAGCCGGTCATGCTCTGCACGGCGCGGTGATACCAGATCGCGGTAGGCTCGCGTTGCCATGCGCGTGACGTTGTCGATCGTCGCGATCGCGAGCCTCTTCGGCTGCGGGCACGATCGCGACGCAGCGGCGCGGCCGGTGCGGTTCGTCCACACCCTGTCGCCGCCCGAGGCTGCGGCGCTCGCCGATCTGGTGGCCGAGCGCGCCGACGCGATCGAGCTGACGCTGTTGCCGTTCTCGCGCGGCGAGGCGGTGCTCGGCGCCGCGCTGCGCCGCGCCGCCGACTGCCCCGATCTGATCCGCATCGACGCGACCTGGCTGCCCGCGCTCGCCGACGCTGGGCTGCTGCGCGCGCCGCCGCCCGAGCTGTCCGCGCGCGACTGGCTGCCCGAGGCGGCGGCGCTGGCGACCTGGCGCGGCGCGCTGGCGGCGGCGCCGATGTCCCTCGACGGCCTGGTGCTGGTGCGGCCGGTGGGCGGACCGCCGCCGCCGGGCTGGCCGCCGCGCGATCTCGA
>JAYTAJ010000556.1:0-3912 GCA_043737575.1 Myxococcales bacterium
AAGAACGCGGCGCCGTGGGTGGTCGGCATCCGCGATCCGCGCGGCCCGCGCGATCAGAGCTTCGCGGTGGCGCCGGTCCGCGATCGATCGTTCTCGACCTCGGGCGACTACGAGCGCGGCTTCGTCAAGGACGGCGTCCGCTACCACCACATCCTCGACCCGCGGACCGGCGAGCCGGCCCGCGCCAGCCGGTCGGTGACGATCATGGCGAAGGACGCGTTCACCGCCGACGCGTGGTCGAAGGTGCTGTTCATCCTCGGGCCGAAGCAGGCGATGCCGATGGTCGAGAAGCTGCCCGACTTCGAGGCGGTGTTCATCGACGACGGCAACCAGGTGATCGTGTCCAGCGGGCTGCGCGGGACCCTCAAGGTCCTGTCGGAGCCGACGCCCGGGCCGTGATCACGAGTCGGTAGTCACGGCCGGAACGGCTGCTCGTCCTTGCCGCGGATCGGGTTGGCGAGGCGGCGCGCCACCGCCTCTTGCTCTTCCTTGTTGAGCCGCCGCACGTAGATGCCCGCGGCGTCGATCGAGCGCGCGCCGAAGAAACCCTCGGCGACCGCGTACTCGACCTCGACGACCATGAACGGATCGTCGCCGAGCCACATCAGCTCGTGCTTGCGCGGGATGCCGACCCACGAGCTCAGCATGAACTTGTCGCGGGTGCCGTCGTCGTTGAGGACGACCATCGTGATGCGCTCGGTGGCGGTCATGCTCTCTCCGCTTCAGCTCAGGCCGAGGAGATCCTTGGCCTCGGGATCGGGGGGGCGACACAGCACGCGATCGACGCCGGCCATGCGCGCGTAGATCACGTCGCACACCGCGGTGAAGCAGGCCTTCTCGAACGCGCGCGTCGACGGCTGGTTGCCGTGGCCGATCAGCGCCCACGATCGATAGACGTCGAGCTCGCGCAGATCGCGCGCGAGCTGCTCGAGCATCACCGGCGCGACCGCGCGGCCGCGCGCCGCGGTGGCGACGAAGACGTCGTGGACGTAGGCCTCGTACTTCGACAACGACAGCGTGCGGCCGAGCTCGGGCACCTCGACCGAGCCGCCGCGCGCCGCCCACGCGATGCCGGCCGGGCGATCGTGGAGCCGCGCCAGGAGCGAGTAGTCGCCGCGCTGCCACGACGCGCGCGCGGCGCCCTCGTCGAGCGACAGCTGATCGAGCAGGTCGGTGCGGGCCGCGGGCGGCAGCGCGTCGAAGCCGGCCTCGTCGAGCGGCGCGACCGTGAGCCCGGCGGCGGGGGTGATGCCGCGCGTCCACATCTGGCCGCGGTACAGGTGCATGCGCTGGTACTGCGCGACCTCGTTGGCGGCGTTGCGGATGCGCGCCCACGCGGCGCGGGCCTGGGCCGCCGCCGCGCCCGGGGTGTCGCGGACCGCCTTCGCCGCGCTGCGGACGCTCTCGACGGTGCGCGACACCGACGCGGTGCGCGTGGTGTTCCAGATCCGCACCGCGACCGCGGTCTGCTTGGACACCGGCAGCGGCGGCAGCGGGTACTCGGCGGCGCCGGTCACGACGTCGAGCGCGACCCGGCCGCGCGCGGCGGCGGCGGCGGCCTCGGCGGCGAGCAGGCGCGCCGCGGCGCCGCGGTGGACGTGCTCGGGATCGACCGCGAGCGCGAGGACGATCGCGCGATCGGCGTCGTCGATCACCAGCGCCGCGGCCACCGCCTGGCCGGCGTTGTCGTTGCACGTCGCGAGGCGGGCGCGGCCCTGCAGCCCGAGCGTGACCGCGACCTCCTCGAGCAAGGACGTCGCCTCGGCGTCGGCGAGCGGGCTCTGCTCGTCGCGCTCGGCCCACTCGAGGCGCGACAGCCGCCGCAGCGCGCTCATGCCCTTGCGGATCTCGACGACGTCGCCCGAGACCGCGGCGGTGAGGCCGCTGTCGTCGAGGCCCTGGCCCACCAGCCCGAGCGCGAGGCGCCGCGCGCCGCCGCCCGCGGGCTGCGACTCGACGGAGAACCCGAGCGAGCCGAGCCGGGCGACGAAGTTGGCGCGGACCCGCGACGGCTCGGTCAAGGGCTCGAGCTCGAGGACGTCCCAGGCCTTGGGCCGCGACGCGTGGTTGCCGAGATCGGCGATCGCGCGCGCCAGCGCGGTGCCGGCCTTGTCCTCGAAGCCGGCCTTCACCAGGAAGTCGAGCGCGGGCGGGCGCGGCCCGGCGTCGCCCATCATCCGGACCTCGGCGACGCGGGCGATCGGCAGGCGCGCGGTGCGCTGGTAGAGCGGCGCGAGGCACACCAGCTCGCCGTTGGCGGCGCCGCGCTCGTCGGTCGCGACGCCCGCCAGCACGTGCAGCTCGGCGCCGAGGATCTTGTGGTAGGCGTGCCACCACGGCATCAGCCACTCGGGTCCGCGGAACAGCGCTCCCGCCCCGCCGGCCTGGGCCAGCTCCCGCCAGGAGGGCTCCAGATCACGGAGGGCCGCCAGCTCGCGGATCACGGTGAAGTCGACGGACATCGGAGGTCGGCGCACCTTAGCACCGCGTCGAGGGCCGCGCGCGCAGGCGGTGCGCACCGCTCGACGCAGGTGTCAGTGGTTGGACCGTGAAAGTGACGAAGCTCGACCGTCGAACCGACGAAGACCTGTCGTGCGCGGGCGCTGGCGATCGAACTGCGGCGATCGCGCGTGGCGGACCGCCTGGCACGCCTCTTGACTCTGCCCCCGTCATGACGAGCCGCCTGCCGCGTAACCGCGTGCGCATCCTCCCGATCGCGACCCTCGCCCTGACGGGCTGCTTCGGCTGGTCCGACGGCCCCAACGTCCATCCGCTCGATGGCGGGGTCGCGATCGATGCGCCGCGGACGATCGACGCGCCGCTGCCGATCGACGCCACGCCGATCGATGCGCCGCCGCCGATCGACGCGCCGCCGCCGATCGACGCCGATCCCAACTCGGCGCCACCGACGATCGCGATCACGATGCCGGGCAACGACACGCTGATCACTCACCACTTCGACGTCGGCTTCGCGATCCGCCTGACCGGCACGTCGATGACCGCGGTGACGCTGCGGGTGGACGGCGCGCCGATCGCGGGCGCGGTGACGATCGCGCCGCCGCTGCCGCCCGGATCCGACTGCGCCGCGGGCTGCGACGCCGTCGTCACCTGGGACGCCGACGCCGCCGACGAGGGCGTCCGCGCGATCGAGCTGACCATCCACGACGCCCTCGATCGCACCGCCAGCGCGGGCGTGACGCTGCGCTTCGAGGACACGCCCGAGGTGGTGTTCCTCGCGCCGAGCCTGGATCTGCGCGGCGTCGGCTCCGCCACCGTCCGCGTGCAGGTGATCGATCGCGGCACGGTCACGACCACGCTGACCGGGCCCGGCGGCACCTTCACCCCCGTCGTCGCCAATGACTGCGGCACCAGCTGCACGCCGACCTGGGTGTGGAACACCGCGACCCTGCCGGCCGGGCTGCACACGCTGTCGGTGACCGCCACCGACGCCGCGGGCCGCACCCGAACCGCGACCCGCCAGAGCCGCCTCGGCGATCTGCCGATCGCCACCGCGATCGAGATCGCCGACGTCTGGGACGGCGTCGGCTTCCTCGAGATCGAGATCCACCTGCTCGACGCGGTGACCGGCGTGACGCTCGGCTGCTCCGGTCAGTCCCACGATCTCGAGCTGGTCGACATGTCCGGCATTCGCTACATGCCGTTCGCGTACTTCGTGACGCCGTCGGGCCAGCGCTTCGAGCCGTCGCACCTCACCGGCCGCCAGGTGCGGGTCCGCGTGATCGAGGACGACTCCCAGCCGTGCCCCGGCCCGATCACCTCCGAGGACGATCTGGTCGGCGATGCGCCACCGGTCGCGGGCGAGCAGCTGCCGTCGGTCGCCCCGAGCTTCGGCAACGTCGCGTTCCTGACCTTCGTGATCGGCCGCCCGCTGGTGCGGTGACGATCACGGGC
>JAYTAJ010000557.1:0-1631 GCA_043737575.1 Myxococcales bacterium
GTTGACCGAGCCGTCGGTGAAGGTGTCGCCCGAGTTGCAGTCGATGCCGAACAGCGCGCAGATGTCGCCGGCGCTCGACTCGGTGATCTCTTCCTTGTCGTCGGAGTGCATGCGCACCAGGCGGCCGGCCTTGACCTTCTTGCCGGTGCGGGTGTTGGTGATGAAGTCGTCCTTCTGCAGGTGACCCTGGTAGATGCGGACGTAGGTGAGCTGGCCGTAGCGGCCGTCCTCGAGCTTGAACGCGAGCATGACGAGCGGCTTCTCGGGATCGCTCATGATCTCGATCGGCGCCTCTTCCTTGTCGAGGTCGAGGCCCATGTTCTCGACCTCGCGCGGCTCGGGCAGGAACTGGGTGACGCCGTCGAGCAGGATCTGGACGCCCTTGTTGCCGAGGGCCGAGCCCATCATGACCGGCGTGCACTTGAGCGCGATCGTCGAGTCGCGCAGCGCCTTGCGGATCACCTGCGGCGTGACCTTGTCCTCGAGCATCGCCTCGGTGAGCTCGTCGTTGACCATGGAGAGCTGGTCGAGCATCTCCTCGCGCAGCTTGTCGCACTGCGCCTTCATGTCGTCGGGGATCGGCGCGTAGCCGATGTCGTTGCCGGCCTCGCCGGTGAAGCGGATCGCGACCATCTCGATCAGATCGACCACGCCCTCGAGCTTGTCCTCGAGGCCGATCGGGGCCTGGATCATGACCGGGTGGAGGCGGAGCTTCTCCTTCAGCTGATCGCGGACGCGGAACGGGTTGGCGCCCGAGCGGTCGAGCTTGTTGACGAACGCGATGCGCGGCACCTTGTAGCGGCGCATCTGGCGGTCGACGGTGTAGCTCTGCGACTGCACGCCCGCGACGCCGCACAGCACCATGATGGCGCCATCGAGGACGCGCAGCGCGCGCTCGACCTCGATCGTGAAGTCGACGTGGCCGGGGGTGTCGATGATGTTGATGTGGTGCGGCGCGATGCCGACCTTGGGGGACGAGCCAACCCAGGTGCAGAACGTCGCGGCCGACTGGATCGTGATGCCGCGCTCGCGCTCGAGCTCCATCGAGTCCATCTTCGCGCCGACGCCGTCCTTGCCCTTGACCTCGTGGATCTGGTGGATCCGCTTGGTGTAGAAGAGGATGCGCTCGGTCAGCGTGGTCTTGCCACTGTCGATGTGCGCCGAGATGCCGATGTTGCGGACTTTCGAGAGGTCGGTAATCACGAGAATTCTCCTGCGGCGAGGCGATACGCCCTGCGGGCGGGCGATAGCTACCTTCCTGCCCGGGTAGGGTCAAGCGAAACCCGTGAGATCCAGCGGTGTCCGATCGGATAGTGCGTTCCACCGAGCTGGCCAGGCTGCTGATTTCATTCGAGCCGAAACCCGGGCTGCTATGATTGCCGCCGTGGCGTGCCTCGATGACAACACCGCGGTCGAGTTTGCCTCGGGCGAGATGGCGGCGATGGCGACCGCGAAGGTCGAGTCGCACCTCGCGACCTGCCGCGACTGCCGCACCTTGGTCGCCGCGCTGGCCCCCGCGCCCGGCGAGCCCGACAGCGATCTGGCGACCCCGATGCGCCCGGCCCGCGGCAAGCGCGGCGTCCGCGATCTGGCGCTGGCGTCGACGGAGGGCGGCGGCCGCCGCGGCAGCG
>JAYTAJ010000558.1:0-3908 GCA_043737575.1 Myxococcales bacterium
CTCCACTCGGTGGCGACGCCGTGCAGATCGCGCAGCGCGACCTCGCGGCCGCCGCGGAACACCTGGGCGACGCCGCCGTCGTGGCGCAGCTCGAGCTCGCCGGCCCCGGTGCGAACCAAGGTGCGGCGCTCGAAGGTGTCGCCGACGAAGCCGGCGCCGCCGTCGGTGAACGTGGTGCGCACGCCGGCGACGTCGAGGGTGACGGTGGCGCCGCCGTCCTCGAGGCGGCCGAGCGCGAGGGCCCAGCCGGCGCCGCCGTACGGGGTCGTGGTGTCGACCGCCTGCGAGTCGTAGACCAGGCCGACACCGAACACGTCGGCGCTGAGGCGCAGGTTGCGGTGCAGGTTGATCGGTCCGGCCGCGTACCAGCGCGGCACGCCGACCCGCGGGGCCGGGCACGCGCCCGGCTCGGTGCCTCGCGCGGTGCGAACGTTGCGTGACAGGAGCAGAGCCGACGTCGCGGCGGCGACGACGACTCCGGTGATGCGCAGCTTGCCAGTCCTCATCGAGATCCTCCGCAGTGGGGTTGTGCGGAGCGACCGTGAGCAAGCGGCGGGCCGGGCGCGGCGGCCTCGGCGCGCGTCGACGACGGCGCTGCTGCGGGTGGCGGCCTGCAGCTGATGCCGCCAACACGCAGCAGTCGAGCGTCGATCGCGCGGTCGCGCGTGAGGCAGCCTACCGAGCGAAGCGAGCCACGAAGCCGTCGGGCAGCGCGAGCTTGGCGCCGTCCTTCTGGATCGCGGTCGGGCCGCTCGCGGTGAGGTCGAGGTGGTAGCGGAAGATGCCCGTGAGCCAGGCGACGCCGTCGGGCCCGACCGCGACCGCGTTGCCGCTGTCGTGATCCCAGTCGCCGAAGCGCGTGCTCCACAGGTGGCGGCCGTCGGCCGCGAGCTTGGCGATGAAGCCGTCCTTCTGGCCCTTGCCGGTCAGCGGGCCGCCGCCGAAATCGATCGGCGACTCGAACCAGCCGGTGACGACCGCGTTGCCGGCGTCGTCGACGCCGATGCCGTAGCCGACGTCCTCGCGCTGGGTGCCGAAGCTCTTCACCCACACCAGCTCGCCGTCGCCGGTCAGGCGCGCGACGTAGACGTCGGACTCGCCCGAGGCCAGGAGCGGCGTGCCGAAGAAGTCGAGGTCCTTGTCGTACGAGCCGGTGATCATCAGGTTGCCGGCGCGATCGACCGCGACGCCGCCCGCCATCTCGTTGAAGGGGTTGCCGGCGCGCTTGCTCCAGACGTGACCGCCGCTGGCGTCGAACCGCGCCAGCACGAGATCGTTGGCGCCGGCCGCGGTCAGCGCGCCGCCGCCGAGATCGATCGTCTTCTGGAACGTGCCGAGCACGAAGACGTTGCCGTTGCCGTCGACCGCGACGCGGCGGATCTGATCGGTGCCGTCGCCGCCGATCTGCGTGACCCACTCGAGCGCGCCGGCTCGCGACAGCTTCACCAGCGCGACGTCGTCGTAGCCCTTGGTCGTGTACTCGGTCTCGCCGAACGTCGCCTTGCCGGCGAACACCAGCGTCGCGACGAAGCCGCCGTCGGGCGTCGCCGCGATCGCGGTGGCGCCGTCCGACGCCAGCCCGCCCGCGGTCCACAGCCACTGGACCTCGCCGGCCGGCGACACGCCGGCGATGAAGACGTCGTCGGAGCCGAGCGACGTCGCGACCAGGCCGCCGAGATCGATCGTGTCGGAGAACAGGCCGCCGAACGCGACCGTGCCGTCGGTGCCGACCGCGAGCGCGTCGCCGGTGTCCTCGTTCTTGCTGCCGACGGTCGTGACCCACGCGACCTCGCCCTTGGCGCTCACCCGCGCGACGAACGCGTCGCTCTTGCCGGCCGCGACCTTCTCGATCGCCGAGAACGTCGCGGTGTCCTCGAAGTAGCCGGCGACGTAGGCGCCGCCGTCGGGCCCGACCGCGATCGCCCGCGTCGAGTCGACCTTGATGCCGCCGAAACCGGTGACGACCTCGACCGTGCCGGTCGCGCCGCCAGGATCCGCGGCGAGCGCGGGCAGCGGCTTCGACGGCGGCGGCGGCGGTCGCACCGCCACCTGAGCATCGCGCGCGCCATCCGCCACCTGCTCGGCCTTCGGCGGCGCCGCCTTCTTGCTCGAGCAACCACCGACCGCGACGAGGAGCGCGAGACCGAACGTGCGTGCGTGCATTGCTTGCCTGGACACCGCGAGAAAGCCGCGGATGCAGACGATCGCACGCGGTCCGACGCGCAGCAATGCTGGGGAACCCAGGCGCCGCGCCGGTGTCAGAGCGCGATCAGGTGGGCAGGTGGCCGTAGGTGAAGGCCATCAGCAGCGCCGCGAACACGACCAGGGCCAGCCACAGCGAGACACGATCCAGGGTGCGCATGGATCATGAGATGCCGAGGCGCGCGGCGCCGCGCGTGGCGTTCGGTCGCAGCACCCGTGGCGTCCGGTCGCAGCCTCGCGACGGTCAGCGGCGCAGCTCGCGCTTCAGGATCTTGCCGGTCGGCCCCTTGGGCAGCGCCGCCAGCACCTCGACGACGCGCGGGTACTTGTAGGCGGCGAGCCGCTCCTTGCAGTACGCGATCAGCGCCTCGGGCGTCGCGGTCATGCCCGGCTTCCACGCGACGACCGCCTTGATCTCCTCGCCGTGGCTCTCGTGCGGGATGCCGATCACCGCGGCCTCGCCGACCGCGGGGTGGGCGTACAGCACCTCCTCGATCTCGCGCGGGTACACGTTGAAGCCGCCGCGGATGATCATGTCCTTCTTGCGATCGACGATCGTGTAGTAGCCGTCGCCGTCGATCACGCCGACGTCGCCGGAGCGGAACCAGCCGTCGGTGATCGCCTCGGCGGTCGCCTCGGGCTTGCGGTAGTAGCCCTTCATCACGTTGTGGCCCTTGATGCAGATCTCGCCGGGCGTGCCGAGCTCGGTGACGATCGCGCCGTCGACGTCGACCAGCCGGAAGTCGATGCCCCAGATCGGTCGGCCGATCGAGCCGGCCTTCTTGGCGGCGGGCGGGTTGAACGACGCGATCGGCGAGGTCTCCGACAGGCCGTAGCCCTCGAGGATGTCGGTGCCGAACTTCGCGTCGAAGGCCTTCATCACCTCGACCGGCATCGCGGCGCCACCCGACAGGCAGGCGCCGAGCGTCGCGAGCAGCTCGGGCTTGACCTCGGGGTGATGCAGGAGCGCGAAGTACATCGTCGGCACGCCGGCGAACACGTTGACCTGGTGGCGCGCGATGAGCTGCGCGCACGCGACCGGCTCGAAGCGCGGCAGCAGCACCAGCGTGCCGCCCGCGTAGATCGTCGAGTTCTGCATCACGGTCTGACCGAAGCTGTGGAACAGCGGCAGCACGCAGATCACGGTCGCGTCGGCGAGCGTGACCCGCATCGGCAGCTGCCCGAGCCACTGCGCGTTGTAGAACAGGTTGCAGTGGGTGAGCTCGGCGCCCTTGGGCTTGCCGGTCGTGCCCGAGGTGTAGAGGATGTACGAGGGCTCGGAGGATTCCAGCCACACGCAGGGCACGTCGGCTTTCGGGTGTTTCGCCGCCAAGTCCGCCCAGTCAACATCGCGATCGGGAACGCAGGGCATGTCCGGATCGAGGCCGCGATTGACGATCAGCACCTTGTGCGGCGGGTACTTCGACAGCTTGATGGATTCATCGACCAGCGGCTTGTAGCGCACCACCTTGCCCATGCGGCTGCCGCCATCGGCCGTCATCATCAACACCGGCCGCGCATCGTCGATGCGGGCGGCCAGGCTCGCCGCGGCGAACCCGCCGAACACCACGGAATGTATCGCACCCAGGCGCGCACAGGCCAGGACCGCGAACACGGCCTCCGGCATGTTGGGCATGTAAATGATCACCCGGTCGCCCTGCTTCACACCAAGCGCCTGCATCATCGCCGCGACGCGTTTCACTTCC
>JAYTAJ010000559.1:0-3907 GCA_043737575.1 Myxococcales bacterium
CACGACCTCGCCGCGGTGGGCGGCGCTCTCCGACAGCGGCGTCAGCCAGTCGCCGATCACCTTCGACACCACCAGCCCGGCGGGCATCGACTCGCCGCGGGCGGCGAGGTGGGCGATCTCGTAACCGTGGACCAGGAAGTGCGTGATCATCAGCGACCCGATCGCGCCGAGGATGAGGCCGGCGTCGAGGTTCATCGGGATCAGCGCGGGCCGGACGATGGTGCGGCGGATGAACGCCCACACGATCATGAGCAGCACGATCAGCGTGAAGACGTCGATGATCGCGGCGAGCGGCGTGTACAGCAGGCCGGGCAGCCAGCGGTTCATCGCCAGCGACGGGACCAGGCCGGAGACGATGGTGTCGGCGGTGCCGATCGTGATGACCAGGAAGCCCCAGAAGATGAACAGGTGGTGCTTGCTGGTGCGGTGCTGCGGACCCTCCTCGGCGACCTTCTTCTGGGCGAAGAAGTAGATGCCGACCGAGGCCAGGCGGGCGCCGAGCTGATCGAGGCGCGGCCGCGGATCGCGCGCGCCGCCTGCGACCGCGCGTCCGAAGATGCGGATGGTCCTGGCGAAGAACGTGACCGAGGTCGCCAGGAGGATGACGAACAGGACAGTGTTCATGCGGGCCTCGGTGCTCGTGTAACACGGCGCGTCGCCCGGTGTCTCCCCGACGCGGGATCTACGCCGACACGACCTCGTCGCGGAGGTAGTCGCGCTTCTTGCCGGCGATGCCGCACGCGACCCGCGCCGCGTTCCAGCCGACCGCGAGCTCGCCGTCGAGGCCGAGGTTGGGCAGGACCTGCGCCGACGCGATCGTCAGGTTCTTCACGCCGGTCGCGTAGGGCACGCCCGCGAGGCCGGAGCCGCCGTCGAGCGTGGCGCGCCACACCGCGGGCATGCGCGCGGCGCCACCGCGCGGCGGATCGTAGCCGCCGCGACCTCCGGGCACGACCGGCGCGACGCCGTCGTAGGGCGAGTGCATCACGATCAGGTGGCCATGAGCGAAGGGCACGACGTCCTCGAGGCGATCGAGCACCTCGGCCCGCAGCGCGCGGATCGCGGCCTCGGTCGGCGGCTCGTTGGTGGCGGCGGGCAGCACCGCGGTCACGGTGAGCACGGTGCGGCCCTGATCGTCGGCCTCGGCGGCGTGGATCGCGATCGCGTTGGCGCCGACCAGCGGCTGATCGAGATCGCGCACCGCGAGGACGGTCGGCGCCATGCCCTCGGGCACCGCGGCGGCGTCGACGACCAGGTTGATCGCGTAGCTCCAGCCCGCGACCGCGACGCCCTCGGCCAGCTCGACGATGCGCCTGGGTGGCTTCTTGCCGAACAGCGGCACCAGCTCGGCGAGCGGCAGCGCCGCGACCACCTGGCCCGCGCCCAGCTCCTCGCCGGTCGCGAGCTTCACCGCGGTCAGCTTGGTCCAGCCCGACACCAGCTCGGTCGCGGCGCCGGTCCGCAGCTCGCCGCCCGCGCCGACCAGCTTCTCGATCAGCAGCTCGCGCAGCCCGGTGCCGTCGCCGCGCAGCGCGGGCGCGCCTTGCCGCCACAGCTCGAGGGCGCGGGCGATCGCCAGCGGCGGCGGATCGATCGCGCGGCCACCCGCGGCGGCGGGCAAGGTCGTCAGCGCCGCGAGCAGCGCCGAGCCGCTGCCGCGCACGGTCTGCCACCACGCCGCGGCGGCCTCGGTCGCGCGCGCCGCCTGCTTCACCGCGTCGCGTCGCTCGAAGAAGCCGACGCCCGGGAACGCGTCCTCGCCGCACAGGAGCGCGTCGCCGAGCTTGGCGACCTCGGCCGCGAGATCCCACGCCGCGAGCGCGGCCTCGGTGCCATCGGGCAGCTCGCGCACCAGCTCCTTGGCCTGGACCTGCGCGTCGGCCGACAGATCGAGCCGCGCGTCGGGGCCGACCACCTGCGCGGTGACGCGGAGGTCGCGGATGCGGCGCTTGAACGCGTGATCGAGGCCGAGCTCGCGGATGAGGCGCGCCGCGGCGCCGAGGCCACGGCCGGGCAGGACGCCGATGCCGGTCGGCAGCTTCAACGCGCCGAGGGCGTAGCGGGCGGGGCGATCGTCGGCGCCGACCACCAGCGTGCGCAGGCCACGGCGGGCACACAGCGCGGCGCAGGCCAGGCCGGGCAGGTCGTCACCGAGGACGATCAGATCATAGGAGTTGGTCGGCATCGGCACCGCCCTCGCCGTCGGGCGCGATCGTGACCCGCCGACCTTCGCACAGGAGGCGACCGGCGGCCATGGCGCGCACGACCCGTGGCAACAGCGCGTGCTCGACCGCCTGGATGCGCTGGTGCAAGGCCCGGGCGTCGTCGCCCGGCAACACTGGCACCGCGCGCTGCGCGATGATCGGCCCGGTGTCGACGCCATCGTCGACGAAGTGGACGGTGACGCCCGCGACCTTGACGCCGTGGGCGATCGCCTGGGCGGGCGCGTCGACGCCGGGGAACGCCGGGAGCAACGCCGGGTGGGTGTTGACGATGCGCCGCGGGAACGCGCCGACGAACGTCGACGTCAGCACGCGCATGAAGCCGGCCAGCACCACCGCGTCGACCGCGTGCTCGGCGAGGGCGACCAGCATCGCCCGCTCGAACGCGACGCGATCCTGCTTGAACGCGCGGTGATCGATCACGCGGGTCGGCTTGGCCGCGGCGGTGGCGAGCCCGAGGGCGGGCGCGTCGGCGCGGTTCGAGATCACCAGCGCGATGGTGGCAGGAGCGAGCTGGCCTTCGGCCTCGGCGGCGAGGAGCGCGGCGAGGTTGGTGCCGCGCCCCGACACCAGCACGCCGAGCTTCACGCAGGATCTCCGACGAACCGACTCGAGGCGCCGTCGCCGCGCGGGACCAGGCGGCCGACCGCGCGGCCGCGCCATGGCGCGAGGGCTTCGATCGCGCGCGTCGCGTCGGCGGCGGGCACGACGATGATCATGCCGAGCCCGAGGTTGAACGTGCGGCGCAGCTCATCGGCGGCGACGCCGCCGCGGGCGATCAACGCGAACACGCCGGGCACGTCCCAGGTCGCGGGATCGAGCTCGACCGCCAGCGCGTCGTCGGCGAAGATCCGCGGCGGGTTCTCGACCAGGCCGCCGCCGGTGATGTGGGCCGCGGCCTTCCACGGCACCCCCGCGAGGGCGCGAAACGCCGGCGTGTAGATGATCGTCGGCGTCAGCAGCGCGTCGGCGACGGTGGCGCCGCCGAGCTCGGCGGGCGTCGCGTCCCAGCCGAGGCCGAGCACCTCGAGCACGACCTTGCGCGCCAGCGAGTGACCGTTGGAGTGCAGCCCGCTCGACGGCAGGCCGAGGACGACGTCGCCCGCGATCAGATCGGTGCGCGGCCGCAGCTCGTCCTTCTCGACGACGCCGACGCAGAAGCCGGCCAGATCGTAGTCGTCCTTCGCGTACAGCCCGGGCAGCTCGGCGGTCTCGCCGCCGACCAGCGCGCAGCCGGCCTGCTTGCAGCCCTCGGCGATGCCGCCGATCACCCGGGTCGCGACCTCGACGTCGAGGCTGCCGGCCGCGAAGTAGTCGAGGAAGAACAGCGGATCGGCGCCGGTCACCAGCACGTCGTTGACGCACATCGCGACCAGGTCGATGCCGACGGTGTCGTGGCGGCCGGTCGCCAGCGCGGTCTTCAGCTTGGTGCCGACGCCGTCGGTGCCCGACACCAGGATCGGCTCGCGCAGGCCGGCCGGGATGCGGCACAGCGCCGCGAAGCCGCCGATGCCGCCGAGCACCTCGGGCCGCAGGGTCGCCTTGGCCAGGGGACGGATCCGATCGATCAGGCGGTTGCCCGCGTCGATGTCGACCCCCGCGTCCTTGTACGTGATGGCCATCGCCGGGGATGTCGCACAGATCCGCGGCCACGCAAACACCCGGTTCCGGTTTTGACACGCCGT
>JAYTAJ010000560.1:0-1629 GCA_043737575.1 Myxococcales bacterium
GGCCCCGCCGCGGTCACCGTCCTGGGGCCGAGCGGCCGCATGGGCCGCGCGATCCTCGCCGCCGCCGCCACCCGCACCGACGTCCGCATCGCCGCCGCGCTCGATCGCTCCGACGCCGCCGCGATCGGCAAGGAGGTCGCGCCCGGCGTGGTCGCCTCCGCGCTGATCGACGCCGCCCTCGCCGCCGCGCCGGTCTACATCGACTTCACGACGCCGGCCGCCACCGCCGCGATCGCGATCGCCGCGCGCCGCCGCAAGGTCGCCGCGGTGGTCGGCACCACCGGCCTCACCACCGAGGCCGAGGCCGCCCTCGACGCGCTCGCCGAGGTCGCGCCGGTGGTCGGCGCGCCCAACTTCTCGGTCGGCGTGAACCTCTTGCTCGGGCTGTGCGCGATGGCGGCCAAGGCCCTCGGCACCGACTGGGACGCCGAGATCGTCGAGCTGCACCACCGCGCCAAGCGCGACGCGCCGTCGGGCACCGCGCTCGGCCTCGGCCGCGCGATCGCCGAGGCCCGCGGCCAGGACCTCGCGGCCGTCGGGCGGTTCAGCCGTCACGGCGACATCGGCCCCCGCCCCGACGGCGAGATCGGCGCGGTCGCGGTCCGCGGCGGTGACGTCGTCGGCGAGCACACCGCGTTCTTCTTCGGCGCCGGCGAGCGCATCGAGCTCACGCACCGCGCCACCGATCGCGCGATCTTCGCCCATGGCGCGCTGCGCGCCGCGCGCTGGGCGATCGATCAGCGCCCCGGCCGCTACGACATGCTCGACGTGCTGGGGATGCGGTGAGGTGAGGCGCGTCGCGATCGTCTTTGCCCTCGCGATCGCGCTGCCCGCCTGCAAGCGTTCGGAGGCGCCGCGCGCCACCGCCCCCGAGGCCATCGCGGCCGACGCTGCCGCCGCGGTCACCGCCGACGGCACCGTCACCGACGGCCTGTGGTTCCCGTCGACCGCGTCGATCCAGGCCCAGGTCGTCGCGTTGTCCGGACCGGCGCTGCGCGGCCGCGGCGACGGCACCGCCGACGAGGTCGCCGCCGCCGAGCTGGTCGCGACCTGGCTGCGCGACGCCGGCGCCGAGCCCGCGGGCGACGACGGCTTCCTCACCCGCTTCGCCTTCCTCACCCGCCACAGCCAGAACGTCATCGGCATCGTCCGCGGCCAGGATCCCACCGCCGGGCACGTCGTGGTCGGCGCCCACTACGATCACCTCGGCGCCGACGGCGACGCGATCTACTACGGCGCCGACGACAACGCCTCGGGCGTCGCCGGGCTGGTCGCGATCACCGCCGCCCTCGCCCGCGACGGCCAGCGCCCGCGCCGCACCGTCGTCGTCGTCGGGTTCGGCGCCGAGGAGGCCGGCCTCTACGGCTCCGCCGCCTACGCCGCCGATCCGGTGTTGCCGCTCACCGACCTGGTCGCGATGATCAACCTCGACATGATCGGCCGCGCCGAGTTCCTCGCCGCCAAGGACTACGCGCTGGCTCGGATGGTGGTCCCGGCCAACGCGATCGGCGTGATCTCGTCGCGCGGCGATCACGCCCTCGACGCCCTCGCCCACGAGGCCGGCGCCCGCGAGGGCCGGCCGATCGTCGCCGCCAGCGACTACGGCCCGATCGAGAACCTGATCCGGCC
>JAYTAJ010000561.1:0-8917 GCA_043737575.1 Myxococcales bacterium
CTGGTGACCGTCGAGGGCGGTGTGGAGGTGGCGCCGCACGCGGTCGTGGACGTCGCGGGTATAATAGGTGCGGGCGTCAGCGGCCAGGCCGTCGGGGAACGGCGACGTCACCGCGGTCTGCCACAGCTCGAAGAAGATCTGCGACATCTGGTAGCCCGCGGCCATCGCCCAGTACGGATCCTGGAGCTCGAGGGTCTCGCGCCACTCGTCGTAGGCGGCGGCGGCGAGCGCCTCCTTCTTGACCAGGTCGGCCTTGAGCAGATCGTCGGCGGAACGGAGCTTGACCGCGGCGAAGTCGCGGTGGCGCAGCTCGGCCAGGTAGTAGTGCGCCATCGCGATGTAGTAGCGGTCGTCGATGCGCTGGGCCCGGGTCCAGGTCGCGACCGCGCCGCGCAGGCTGGCCTCGGCCAGCGCGACCTCGCCGAGCTCGAGCTGGACGTAGCCGCGGCGGGCCTGGGCCTCGAGACGCTCGGCGTGGGCGAGATCGGTGCGCGCGAGGATCTCGGCGAGCGTGGCGTCGGCCGGCTTCCAGTCCTTCTTCTCGGCGAGCAGCCCGGCGATGCGGAGGTGGGCGTCGAGCGACTCGGCGCCGGTCGGGAACCGCGTCACCAGATCGCGGTACGCCGCGATCGCCTCGGTGACGTTGCCCTGTCGCTCGTAGAGGACGCCGATGTCGTAGAGCGCGGCGGGCGCCATGCGCGAGGTCGGGAACTCGGCGGCGAGGCGGCGGTAGAGCGCGATCGCCTCGGCGGGACGCGACGCCTTGATCGCGACCTGGGCCTGATCGAGCAGCGACAGCGCCGACACCGCGTCGATCGACGCCTCGCCGCCCGCGTCGCGCGACACCACGAGCTTGATCTCCTCGAGGTCGTAGACCTTGCCGCCGCCGGTCCCGGGCCGCACCCCCGGATCGCCGCTGGGATCGCCAGGCGCCGGCTGCGCGTCGGACAGATCCTTGCCGGGCGTGAGGTCGGTGGAGACGGTGGTGGGCTCGGGCGGACGCGGTGTGGTGGCACGTGCGCGGCCGCCCTGACACGCAGCGACCGCGACCAGCGAGGCAAGCAAGAGGGGCTTCACGAAGCTATCGACGCACGAGGGCGCCGGGCGATGCAGCGAGCGCGCTGGATCACGCATCCCCGACGACCTTCACCACCAGGCGACGGTTGCGCGGTCCGTCGAACTCGCAGAAGAAGATCGCCTGCCACGGCCCCAGCGCCGGCTTGCCGCCGTCGATCACCAAGGACAGCGACGCGCCGATCAGGCTGCTCTTCACGTGGGCATCGACGTTGGTCGACGCGCTCGCCGCCGCCTCGCCGCCCGGCACCAGCCGGATGAGGTGCGCGGTGAGCTCGGCCTTCACCGTCGGATCGCTGTTCTCCTGGATCGTCAGGCCGGCGGTGGTGTGCTGGCAGAACACGACCGCGATGCCGCTCTCGACCCGGCTCTTCTTCACCGCGGCGCGCACCAGCGAGGTGATGTCGATCGTCTCGCAGCGCGTGGTGGTGCGGACGTCGATCGTCTCGGGGGCCGCCATGCGAAAGTCGTAGCACATGCGTGCGTGCTTTCGCTTGACGTCGCACTGTCACACCGGTTTGCTAGATCGCGGATCGTCTGGTCTTCGCACGTCGGTCGAGTAACAGAAGGGTCGCTCCTTAATGAAGGTCGCGTTCACGCACAACCTCCGGCTCACCGACGTTCGCCACTCCGAGAAGGAGGCCGAGTTCGACAGCGTCGACACGGTCAACGCCATCGCCACCGCGATCGAAGCGGCGGGCCACGAGTGCGAGAAGGTCGAGGTGTCGGGTCCGGCGTCGACCTTGCTCGAGCGGCTCGAGGCGATCGATCCCGATCTGATCTTCAACACCGCCGAGGGCCAGCAGGGCAAGCTGCGCGAGGCGCTGTACCCGGCGCTGTTCGAGGAGCTCGGCATCCCGTACACGGGCTCCGACGCCTACGTCAACGCGCTGACCCTCGACAAGTGGATGACCAAGCTCCTGGTCGGGCGGGCCGGCGTCGACACGCCGCGCGCCTGCCTGGTCAACGCCCGCAACTTCGAGAGCGTCACCGAGCGCGGCCCCGGCCTGTCGTTCCCGGTGATCGTGAAGCCGAACCACGAGGGCTCGAGCAAGGGCATCTACGGCTCGGCCGGCGGCCGCGACGGCTCGGTGGTGCGGGAGCCGAAGGATCTGACCGCGGTCCTGAAGTCGGCGCTGCGGGCGTACCCCGACGGCGTGCTGATCGAGGAGTACGTCGAGGGCACCGACATCCTGGTCGGATACGTCGACGGCATCGGCCACGACAGCGGCATCCTCGCGCCGGTCGAGCTGTTGCTCGAGGCGTCGGCCGATCGGCCGTACAACGTCTGGGACTACCGGCTGAAGAACGTCGAGCCCGGCAAGGTGTCGTTCCGCTGCCCCGCCAACATCCCGCGCGATCTGGCGGCGCGGGTGCGGCAGATCTCGGCCGAGGTCATCCGCACGCTCGGGCTGCGCGACCTGGCGCGCCTCGACTTCCGGATCGCGCCCGACGGCCGCATCTACTTCCTCGAGGCCAACGCGATCCCGTCCTTGGCTCCGAGCGCGGCGCTGTTCGTCGCGACCTCGCAGCTCGGCATGGGCTATGGCCACACCATCGCGTCGATCCTCAACTCGGCGGCGCTGCGCTCCGGCCTCGCGACCGCCAGCCAGCTCGGCGTGGTGCGGCGCCCGGGTCGGGCCCAGCCGATCCGCGTCGGCTTCACCTACAACGTCAAGCGCGACAAGCACGGCGACGACGAGGCCGAGTGGGATCCGCCCGAGACCATCATCGCGATCGCCAACGCGCTGGCGCGGCAGGGCCACATCGTCGTGCACCTCGAGGCGACGCCGGATCTGCCCCGGGTGCTCGCCGAGGCCGACGTCGATCTGATCTTCAACATCGCCGAGGGCGTCGAGGGCCGCAACCGCGAGGCCCAGGTGCCGGCGCTGTGCGAGCTGCTCGGCGTGCCGTACACGGGCTCCGACAGCGCCACGCTCGCGATCGCGCTCGACAAGGCGCTGGCGAAGAAGGTGCTGCTGCAGCACGACATCCTGACGCCGAAGTTCCAGCTGATGGAGTCGCCGCGCGAGCGCCTGTCGCCGGACATGAAGTTCCCGCTGATCGTGAAGCCCAACGCCGAGGGCAGCTCGAAGGGCATCGGCGCGACCAGCGTGGTCGACACCGAGGAGGAGCTGCGGGCGGCGGTGAAGACGTGCGTGGAGCGCTACCGGCAGCCGGCGCTGATCGAGGAGTACATCGCGGGGCGCGAGTTCACGGTGGGCCTGCTCGGCGACAAGCGGCCGCGCGTGCTGCCGCCGATGGAGATCAAGTTCAAGAAGGACACCGAGCGGCCGGTCTACAACTACGAGGTCAAGCAGGAGTGGGAGGAGCACGTCTTCTACGAGTGCCCGGCCAAGCTGACCGACGCCGAGCAGAAGGCGATGGAGAAGATCGCGCGCGCCACGTTCTGGGCGCTCGACTGCCGCGACGTCGCGCGCGTCGATCTGCGCATGGACAGCGAGGGCCGCATCTACGTCCTCGAGGTCAATCCCCTGCCCGGCCTGACGCCTGGCTACTCCGACCTGGTGCTGATCGCCAAGGCGATCGGGATCCAGTACGACCAGCTCATCGCCGAGATCATGGCGGGCGGCCTGCGGCGCATGCGCGAGAAGCGGCGCGAGGAGCGCGAGCTCGACAAGAAGCAAGAGGCGAAGGCCGCGGCCGAGGGCGTGGCGGCAAAGTTCGAGAAGGCGGCCGAGAAGGTCGAGAAGGCGGCGGAGAAGGCCGAGAAGGCCGCCAAGCGGATGGCGAAGCTGCCGTTCGAGAAGCCGCGGCCGGTCGTGGTGCGCCCTGGCGACGGCACGCCGCTGTCGACCTCGAGCGACGGCGACAGCGACCGCACAGAGCTTCCACCGCCCGTTACTCACTGACCGAGGTCTCGAGCATCCTGCCCCGCGCAGGGATTTTGCCCGCGGGCAAGGCGCCGCGAGGAGCGGAGGCGAGCGTACTCTTGTACGTGAGCCGAGCACCGCAGCGGCAACGCCGCCCCCGGGCAAAAGACCAAGCGAGGCAGGATGCGAATTGGCATGAGGATCACGGTGGCCACCGCGCTGTCGGTGACCCTGACCTTGACGGTGTACGCGGCGTTCGAGCTGCGGTCGCGCGGTGAGACGCGGCGCAAGGCGATCGAGAACGAGGCGCGGTCGACGGCGCTGGCGCTGCGCGCGTCGCTCGAGGTGCTGGGCAGCGAGATTCCCCACGTCGATCCGGTGCGGATCACGCGGGACCTGTCGCGCGAGATGGGGCGATCGAGCCAGGGCTGGAGGGTGCTGATCGCGCCGAGTGAGGTGCCGCCGGGCACGGGGCCGAGTGACGTGCCGCCGGGCACGGGGCCGACGACACCGCCGGCGCCGACGACACCGCCGATGCCGATGCCCACGCCGCCGACGCCGAGCCTGCCGCGCCCCACCCTGGCGCCCGGGCAGGCCCACCGCCTCGCGGCGCTGGCGGGCGCGCCGCAGCTGGCGCTGATGCAGCGCGAGGGCGACGACCTCTACTACGCGGTGCCGCTGCGCGCGCAGGGTGCGCAGGGGATCGAGGTGACCGGCATGGTCGAGGTGTCGCGCTCGGTCGCGCGGCTCGATCACGAGGCGACGTCGGATCTGTGGCGCGCGATCGGCTGGGTGCTGGTGATCGCCGGGCTCACCACGACCGCGGTGTTCCTCCTGACCCGGAGCCTGATGTCGCAGCCGATGGCGAAGCTGCTCGGCGGCGTCGACGAGGTCGCCCGCGGCGATCTATCCCACGTGCTGCTGTCGGAGCGCGACGACGAGATCGGCGCGATCGCGACCCGCTTCAACGACATGACGTTCTCGCTGCGCGAGTCGCGGGCCGAGACCCAGCGGTCGTCGGACGCCAAGCTCACCCTCGAGCAGCGCCTGGCCCACACCGAGAAGCTCGCGACGATCGGTCAGATCGCCGCCGAGATCGCCCACGAGGTCGGGACGCCGCTCAACGTGATCGGCGGCCGGGCCCGCGCGACCCAGAAGAAGGCGAACGATCCGGAGGCGGTGACCAAGAACGCCGCGATCATCGCCGAGCAGACCGAGCGCATCACCCGCATCATCCAGCGGCTCCTCGACTTCGCGCGCCGCCGCGTCGGGCCGACCGGCAACGCGCGGGTCAACCTGAACGCGGTGACCTTGACGACGATGGAGCTGCTCGGCAGCCAGTTCTCGGCGGCGAAGGTGAAGACCCGGCTCATCCGCGCCGAAGGCCTGCCGGTGGTGATGGCCGACAGCGATCGGGTGCAGCAGGTGCTGCTCAACCTCTTGCTCAACGCGATCCAGGCGATGCCCGACGGCGGCGCGGTGACCCTCGAGACCTCGACCGTGACCCGGCAGCGCCCCGGCCTCGAGCTGGCGCCCGAGCAGCGGTTCGTGCGGGTCGAGGTGTCGGACACCGGCCCCGGCATCCCCGCCGATCGCCGCGACAAGATCTTCGAGCCGTTCTACACCTCCAAGGACGGCCAGGGCGGCACCGGGCTCGGGCTCGCGGTGTGCGCGGGCATCGTCAAGGAGCACGACGGTTGGATCGAGGTCGACGAGGCGGCGACCGGCGGCGCGGTGTTCCGGGTGTTCTTGCCCGCAGGCGTCTGACGACGCAACGAGTTGCGGCGGCGTGTGTCTGGTAGTGTGCCGCTCATGGCCGACGCGCCCGCCACGGTGCTGATCGTCGAGGACGACGACGCGATGCGCGAGCTCCTGGTCGAGGAGATCGGCGACTCCGGGTACCGCGTGCGCGCGGCGAGCGGCGGCACCGCCGGCCTCGAGCTGGCGCGGTCGGAGCCGATCGACGTCGTCATCACCGATCTGCGGATGCCGGATCTCGACGGCTTCGATCTGATCCGCGATGTCGGCGCCCTGCCCGACCCGCCGCACATCATCATGATCACCGCGTTCGGATCGATCGAGACCGCGATCCGCGCGGTCAAGCTCGGCGCCTACGACTACATCACCAAGCCGTTCGAGCTCGAGGAGCTGGTGCTGCTGATCGGCAAGGCGCTCGGCGAGCGATCGCTGCGGCGTCAGGTCGCGCGGCTGCAGCGCGAGGTCGAGCGCCAGTTCGGCTTCGAGAACATCGTCGCGCGGTCCGAGGCGATGAAGGAGATCCTCGGGCTGGTCGCGCGCATCGCCGGCTCGACCGCGTCGGTGCTGATCACGGGCGAGAGCGGCACCGGCAAGGAGCTGATCGCGCGGGCGATCCACTACAACTCGCCGCGGACCCGGGCGCCGTTCGTCGCGGTCAACCTGGCGGCGGTGCCCGAGAACCTGATCGAGAGCGAGCTGTTCGGCCACAAGCGCGGCGCGTTCACCGACGCCCGCGCCGATCGACTCGGGCTGTTCGCCGAGGCCGACGGCGGCACCATCTTCCTCGACGAGATCGGCGAGCTGGCGCTGCCGCTGCAAGCCAAGCTGTTGCGGGTGCTGCAGGAGCACGAGATCCGTCCGCTCGGCGCGACCAAGACCCAGCGGGTCGATGTCCGCGTCGTCGCCGCCACCAACCGCAACCTCGAGGCGATGCTGGCCGACGGCAGCTTCCGCGAGGATCTGTACTACCGCTTGAACGTGATCCAGCTCGACCTGCCGCCGCTGCGAACGCGGCCCGAGGACGTGCTGCCGCTGGCCGAGCGCTTCCTCGCCACCTGGAACGCCAAGCAGACCCCGCCCGGTCGCCTGCGCCTGGCCCACGATGCGCAGCAGCTGATGCTCGGCTACGCGTGGCCCGGCAACGTCCGCGAGCTCCACAACATCCTCGAGCGCGGCGTCGCGCTGTGCCGCGGCGACCAGATCGGCGCCGACGATCTGCCGGGCCACGTCCGCGATCGCAAGCCCGGCGACTTCCTGGCCGCCGCGGTCGCGCGCCACATGACCGTCGCCGATCTCGAGCGCGAGTACATCGAGCGCGTGCTCGAGGACGAGGGCGGCAACAAGACCCGCGCGGCGCAGCGGCTCGGGCTCGATCGCAAGACGCTCTACCGCAAGCTCGACGAGTACAGCAAGGACGCGCGCGGCGCGACGGACGGCGACGGCGACGGCGGCGCCGGCGCGAAGTGATCAGCGCTCGGTCGATGCCACGAGCTCGCGGGCGCGATCGGCGTCGAGCGCGCTGACCTGGACGACGATCGGGCAGTAGGCGCCGAACATCCGCAGGATCGCGCGGGCGTGGACGCCGAGCACCGCGTGATCGATCCCCGCCGAGGCCAGCGTCGTGGCGAGGCGGTCGGCACGATCGACGTCGTGCAGCATGGCGATCGCGATCGGCGCGTCGAGGCGGAGCCGGGCCCAGGCGCCGACGACCAGCTCGACCACGGCGACGCCGAGCGTCGCGGCGGCGAGGACGTCGACCGCGGGCCGCCACGCCGCGTCGATCAGGAACGGCGCGGCGACCAGCGCGAGCACGAAGCCGAGCGAGATCGCGATCGGCAGCGGCGCCGCCTCGGCGCGGCGGTGCCAGATCACGACCGCGACGACCGCGGTCGCGACCGCGAGATCGAACCACCACGGCCGCCTCGCCAGCGCCGCCAGCCACTCGCCCGCGAGCGCCCACACCACCACCGACGGCGCCATCAGCGCGACCGCGACACCGACCACCAGCACGGGCGTGACGCCCGTCCACGGCATGCGACTCGCGCCGATCCGCTGCCGCGACGCCACCGCGGCGAGCACCGCGATCGCGACGATCACCGCGACCACCATCCACCGCGGATCGGTCGCGCCGTGGGGCCGCAGCTGCCACAGCGTCATCGCCGCGCCCGCCGCGAGCAGGACCACGACGCCGTTGGCGAGGCCGTGGCGGGTGATCAGCTCGGCGGCGACGACGTGGACCATCACGCCGCCGATCAGCGTGGCGATCAGCGCGACCCGCGGCAGCGCGCCGTCGGCGATCACCAGCAGGCCGCGGGCGTTGATCGACTCGAAGTACTGCAGGATGAAGTAGGCCTGCAGCCCGGCGAGGCCGAGGGTCACGGCCAGGGCGACGCGATCGATCGTGCGGCGATCGGCGGCGGTGCCGAGGCGCGCGCGGTGCCAGCTCGGCACGACGAGCGCGAGGAGCTCGGTCACCCAGAACGCCGACACCAGCGGCATGATGCCGAGCGCGAAGATGCCGACCTGGCTGAGATCGCTCGAGCCCGCGCCGCTGCCGCGCTCGAGGATGTCGAAGATCTCGGCGGTGAGGCCGGGCAGCTCGACGTTGCGCGCGACGACGATCAACAGCGCGGGCAGGCCGAGCGTGACCGCGACGGCGACCGCGAGCCGCCCCCAGCGCGGCAGCTCGATCGACGCGTCGAGCGCGGGCCCGCGGCGGCGCGCGACGAACGCGGCGCTGAACCACGCCAGCACGCCCGCGATCGCCAGCGCCGCGAGGCGCGCGAGCCAGCGCGGGCCGACGCCGCCGTCGACGCCGACCAGGCGTGCGTGGATCCCCGCGGGCAGCGGCTGCAGGTGGCCGGTCCGCAGCGCGGCGACGAGGGCCTCGGCCTCGGCTTCCTGCGCCGCGGGATCGTTGCCGCCCATCGTGATCGACGAGCGACCGCCGCGGATCGCGCCCTGGACGATCGGCGCCGACACCACGCGACCGTCGACGACCATCGCGATCTTCGAGCCAGTCCACCGCGCGGTCGCGTCGCCGAACCGCGCGCCGCCGTCGGGCGAGAACTCCAACGCGACCTCGGGACGCAGCGTGTTGGGATCGTAGGTGACGTGGGCGCTGGCGACGTCGGCCTGGGTGAGGAACGGCGCGGGGTCGACCAGGTAGGTGCGCACGAGTGGCTCGCCCAGCGTGCCATCGTCGTGGGTCGGGATGAAGTCCTCGTAGCGCAGCGCGAGATCGTCGGGCA
>JAYTAJ010000562.1:0-1625 GCA_043737575.1 Myxococcales bacterium
GCGGCGTCACCGTCGACGATCACCACCGACGACACGATGCACAGATCGGCCAGCTCGTCGGCGTGGCGCGCGAGCACCTCGCGATCCGCGGCCGGGGTGTGCAGCGTGACGCGGGCGTCGAGCGACTTGTGCTTGGCGGCGCGGAACGGCTCGATCGCCTTGTTGACGCGCTCGCGCCAGGCGATCAGCACCGCGAAGTCGGCGGCCAGGCGATCGCCCTCGGCCAGGCGGGCCCCGGTCGGGTAGGTCGCGAGGTGCACGCTCGGCGGATCGCCGGGCCGCTTCGGCAGGTGGGCCCAGATGTCCTCGGCGGTGAAGCACAAGACCGGCGCCGACAACAGCGTGATCGCACGCAGCGCCTCGTACTGCACGACCTGGGCAGCGCGCCGCCGCGGCGTCGAGCGCGCATCGGTGTACATGCGATCCTTGGTCACGTCGCCGTAGAGCGCCGACAGCACCACGGTGACGAAGTCGACCAGCGCGCGATGGCTGGCGTGGAACTCGTAGGCCTCGCCGTGGCCGACGCAGCGCGCGACCAGATCGTCGACCTGCGCGAGGACGTAGCGATCGACCGCCTGGCCGTGCGCGGCGACGACGTCACGACCGTGGGCCGCGGGATCGAAGTCGGCGAGGTTGCCGAGGATGAAGCGCGCGGTGTTGCGCAGCTTGCGGTACCAGTCGGACACGCCGTCGATCAGCGCCTGCGAGTACGGGATGTCGGTGCGGAAGTCGGTCGAGCCGACCCACAGCCGGAACATCTCGGCGCCCGACTTCGCGATCGTCGTCTCGGGCGGCGTGTACGTGACCTTCTTACCCTCGGCCTTGGCCTTCTCGATCTCGCTCTTCGAGAACGGCACCCCGGTCGCGCTGTCGAGGACGAAGCCGTGGGTCAGCACCTGCTTGTACGGCGCGCGCTGCTTGATCCCGACGCCGACCAGGAGCGAGCTGTGGAACCAGCCGCGGTGCTGATCGCTGCCCTCGAGGTAGAGGTCGATGTCGGCGTGCTGCGCGTCCTGATCGGCGATCGCGAGCCACGACACGCCGGACTCGAACCAGACGTCGAGGATGTTGTGCTCCTTCTCGAACTGCTCGGGCCCGGCGCCGCAGCCGTCGCACACGGTGCCGGGCGGCACCAGCTCGGTCGACGAGGCGGTCCACCACGCGTCGGCGCCCTCGCGGCCGAACCGCTCGGCGATGTGATCCATCGTCGCGGCGTCGGCGTGCGGCCGCTGGCACGCGCCGCAGTAGAACGCCGGGATCGGCGTGCCCCACAGCCGCTGCCGCGACAGCACCCAGTCGGGGCGATGCTCGATCATCGCGTAGATGCGGTTCTCGCCCCACGGCGGGATCCACTGCACCTCGTTGCGGATCGCCGCGAGCGCGCGGTCGCGCAGCCCGCCCTGATCGATCGACAGGAACCACTGCGAGGTGGCGCGGAACAGGATCGGTCCCTTGCAGCGCCAGCAGTGCGGGTAGCTGTGGGCCAGCGAGTCGGTCGGCGGGTTGAGCAGCGCGCCCGACTCGTGGAGGTTGGCGACGACCAGCGGGTTGGCCTCGTCGGTCGACTTGCCCTGGAGCCAGGCCGGCGCGTCCTCGGTGTAGCGACCGCGATCGTCGAGCGGCGC
>JAYTAJ010000563.1:0-8904 GCA_043737575.1 Myxococcales bacterium
CTCGATCTCCGCGGCCTGCGCCTTGATCGTCGCCGCCTGCGCCTCGATCGTCGCGAGCAGCATCTCGACCTGGCGCTCCAGGCGTTCGATCCGCGCGTCAGTCGAGGTCACCCAGCTATACGATCACGACCGGATCTGGCTGTCGATCCCTGACCGCCAGGGAGATCCGGATTCCGACCCGTGAACGGGTACTACGCTCACAGTCACGACAATAGTGGACGCGCAACAACCTCGCAATGCTCGCATCGGCATTGGACGACGAACGTGAATCTGGACCGCAATAGACCAGTCGCGGCGACCTACTCCGTGCGCTTGATGATGTGGATGCCGAACTGCGTCTTCACGGCGCCGACCTCGCCGACGTTGAGGCGCAGGCCGAGCTGCTTGAACGGCGGCACCAGGCTCGCGGTGGGTGTGACCTCGTAGTCGCCGCCGGTCGCGGCGGAGCCGGTGTCCTCGGACAGCTCCTTCATCAGCGGCTCGATCTTGGCGCCCTTGCGCAGCGCCGCGACGGTCTTGGTGACGAGCGCCTCGAGCTCGGCGCGGGTGCGCTTGGCGCCGCGCGGATCGCCCGCGCCGTTGAGCTGGTCCCAGCCGAGGAGGATGTGCTTGACGCGCGACTTCTCGGTGACGGGCGCGCGCGCGAGGATGTCGGCCGACTCGAGGGAGTCGGGCGGCGGCGGCGGCGGCGGCGGCACGCGCTTGATGATGTGCCAGCCGAACGCGGTCTTGACCAGGCCGGCCTCGTCGAGCTGCAGGCGCAGCGACAGATCCTTGAACGGCGGCACCAGCGACGCCGTCGGCGTGACGGGGTAGGTCCGGCCGGTGTCCTTCGAGCCCGGGTCCTCGGAGAACTCCTTCATCAGCGCGATCATGTCGCCACCGCCGCGGACCTTGGCGAGCACCTCGGTGGCGAGCTTGTCGGCGTCGGCCTTGGTGCGCGCGGCGGCGCGCGGATCCTGCGGACGCCCGGGCTGCTTCGCGGCGGGCACGTCCTTCCAGCCGATCAGCACGTGCTGCACCTCGATCGGCGCGCCGCTGGGATCGGCGGCGGGCAGCGGCCGCGCCAGGATGTCAGTGGACTCGAGCGGATCGGGCGGCGGCGGCGCGACGCGCTCCATCACGTGATAGCCGAAGGTGGTGCGGACGATGCCGACCTCTTTCGGCTTGAGGCGCAGGCCGAGCTGCTTGAACTCGGGCACGAAGCGGGCATTGGCGTTGAGCGTGTATGGCTCGCCGCTGAGGGAGCCGGGATCTTCGGAGTGCTTCTTGATCAGCTCGTCGATCGCGTCGGGGCGCTTGGTGAGCTGATCGGCGATGTCGACCGCGAGCGCGGCGGCCTGCTCGTTGGTGCGATCCTTGGCGCGCGGATCCATCTGACCGCCGTAGGCGGCCGCGAGCTCCTTCCACGAGATCAGGACGTGCTTCACGTCGGCGGTGGTCGCGACCTCGGTCCGCGCGAGGATGGTCTTGCTGTCGAGGTCGTACTCGCCCGCGGGGTTCTTCGGGAACGACGTCACCGATCGGCTGCTGGTGGATCCTCCAGCCTTCTTCTCGTCCTTCGCCTTCTGACAGGCGACGACGGCAGGCGTGGACAGGAGCAGCGCGAGCACGATGCCAGCGCGGGACAGGGGGGAGGAGGTGCTTGCCATGGCGGCGCGCACTGTATCAGAGGACGGCCTCACGCCGCGGCGGCGAGCGGGCCATCGAGGATCGCGAGCGCGTCGTCGACCGTCGCGGCGGCGTAGAGCGGCGCGCGCAGCGACGGGCCCAGCGTCGCGCCGAGCAGCTGCACGTAGCGGCGACTGACGCGCACGCCGAACTTCGGGCCGCGGGCGGCGACGTTGGCGACCAGCAGCGCGCGGTACGCGGCGGCGCGCTCGCGATCGGTCGGCGGTGGCAGCGGCGGGTCGCCGCGCAGGAGCGCGCGGGCCTCGCGGAAGATCCACGGGTGCGCGATGGCGCCGCGGCCGATCATCACGCCAGCGCAGCCGGTCTCGGCGAGGGCGCGCACCACCTGCGGCGCGGTGGCGACGTCGCCGTTGACGATCACCGGGATCGCGACCGCGGCCTGGGCCCGCGCCGCCCACCGCCAGTCGGCGGCGCCGTCGTGGCCTTGCTGCGCGGTGCGGCAGTGGACGGTCAGCGCGGCGACGCCGACGTCCTCGAGGCGGCGCGCCAGCTCGACGATGGGCAGCTCCGACTCGGGGCCGTAGCCGATGCGGGTCTTCACCGTGACCGGCAGCCCGACCGCGGCGACCACGCGCGCCGCCATCGCGACCATCGCGATCGGATCGCGCAGCCAGCCGGCGCCGGCACCGCCGCGCGCGACCCGCGGCAGCCAGCAGCCGCAGTTGACGTCGATGAACGCGGGCGCCGCCTCGGCCGCGACCATCGCCGCCTCCATCAGCAGCCGCGCGTCGGCGCCGTAGATCTGGATCGCGGTTGGCCGATCGTCGGCGGCGAAGGCGATCTTGCGCCGCGCCAGCGCCGCCCGCGCCACCAGCTGCTCGGCGCGCACGAACTCGGTGACGCACACCGACGCGCCGAGCCCGCGGCACACCCGACGGAACACCGCGTCGGTGACGTCCTCCATCGGCGCCAGCACGACGGGGTCCGCGGCCAGGAGCGCGGCGACGGTCATCGGCGGCGATGATAGCGGTCGGCGCGACCGTGCGCGTACAATGGCGGCGCATGGCCGGCAAGAAGCTGTCGATGTTCGACGCGATGTTCCTGGCGGGGGAGAGCCGCGAGGCGATGATGCACGTCGGCGGGCTCTTGGTGTTCACGCCGCCGCGCGACGCCCATCCGCAGTTCTTGCGCCGCCTCGCCGACGAGCTGCGCGGCGCGGTCGAGGTGTTTCCGCCGTGGAACCTGCGGCTGTGGACGCCCGAGCTCCTGCGCAACCCGCTGCAGGCCTGGATCACCGACGACGCGGTCGATCTCGACTACCACGTCCGCCGCTCGGCGCTGCCGTCGCCCGGCGACGAGCGCGAGCTCGGCATCCTGGTGTCGCGGCTGCACAGCATCCCGATCGACTTCCATCGGCCGCCGTGGGAGGTCCACTTCATCGAGGGCCTCGAGGGCGGACGGTTCGCGATGTACTTCAAGATCCACCACGCGCTGGTCGACGGCTACACGTCGATGAAGCTGCTCGCGCGCAGCCTGTCGTCGGATCCCGCCGAGCGCGACGCGCCGATGTTCTTCTCGCAGCCGCCGCGGCCGCGACCGCCGCGCGAGGCCAACGGCGAGCCGGTCGCGACCTTCGACGCGGTGCTGGCGGGCGCGCGCGATCAGATCAGCGCGACCCGCGAGGCCAGCCGCGCGATCATGAACGTGTTCCGCGCCGCCCGCGCCGGCGATCGCGATCTGGTCGCGCCCAGCGCCGCGCCGCGGACGATCCTCAACCGCCGCATCTCGCGCAACCGCCGCTTCGCGACCCAGCAGTATCCGATCGCGCGCATGCGCGAGCTGGCCCGGGCCGGCGGCGGCACGCTCAACGACGTCGCGCTCGCGGTGTGCGGCGGCGCGCTGCGGCGCTACCTGACCGAGCTCGACGCGCTGCCGGCGCAGGCGCTCACCGCGATGCTGCCGGTCAACATCCGGCCCAAGGACGATCCCGGCGGCGGCAACGCGGTCGGCGCCATCCTCGGCTCGCTCGCCACCGACATCGACGATCCGGCCGCGCGGCTCGCCGCGATCATCGCGTCGACCAGGCGGGCCAAGGATCAGCTCGCGGGCATGTCGCGCAACGCGATCATGCAGTACAGCGCCGCGCTGCTCGCGCCGATGATGCTCCAGCAGGTGCCGGGCGCCCACACCTGGGCCCGGCCCGGCTTCAACGTCGTCGTGTCGAACGTGCCCGGCCCCGAGGAGCCGCTGTACTTCCGCGGCGCCCGCCTCGACGCGCTGTATCCGCTGTCGATCCCGTATCACGGCTACGGACTCAACATCACGATCAACGGCTATGCGGGCACGCTCAACTTTGGCTTCACCGGTTGTCGCAACGCGGTGCCGCACCTGCAGCGCCTCGCGGTCTACAGCGGCGACGAGCTGACCGCGCTGGCCCAGGCGCTCGCGGCATGACCGAGTCGACCGCGGTGCTGCCGACCGCGATGATCGGTCGCTACCGCGTGGTCGGCGTGGTCGGCGCCGGCGCGATGGGCGCGGTGGTGCGCGCCCACGACGATCGGCTCGGCCGCGACGTCGCGATCAAGCGCATCAAGAACCTCCACGGCCTGGTCGCCACCAGCTTTCAGGCGCGGTTCGAGGCCGAGGCCCGCGCGCTCGCCGCGCTGGCGCACCCGGGCGTCGTGCAGATCTTCGATCTCGGCATCGACGGCGACGAGCCGTACCTGGTGATGGAGCTGCTCGAGGGGCCGAGCCTCAAGGACGAGCTGCGGGCGCGGGGCACGCTGCCGACCAGCGAGGTCGTCGCGATCGGCATCCAGCTGGCGCGCGCCCTCGAGGCCGCCCACGCCCGTCGCATCCTCCACCGCGACGTCAAGCCGTCGAACGTGGTCCGCGCCAGCGACGGGCGGTGGAAGCTGGTCGACTTCGGCGTCGCCCACGTCCCGGACTCCGACGTCACGATCACCGGGCAGTTCCTCGGCACGCCGGCCTACGCCGCGCCCGAGGCGCTCACGCTCGGCCACTTCAGCGCCGCGTCCGACGTCTACGGCCTCGCCGCCACGCTGCTCGAGATCGCGACCGGCAGCAAGCCGCGCGGCGAGCTGACGATGGCGGAGCTGCTGGTGCAGAGCGATCGGCCGGTGCTCGACGCCGCGGCGATCGCGCGGCTCGGCGAGCTGGGTCCGCTGCTCGCCGCCGCGCTCGCGATCGCGCCGGGCTCGCGGCCGACCGCCGAAGGCCTCGCCGATCTGCTGGCGCAGTCGGCGTCGACATCGACGCCAGCGCTCGCCGCCGCGACCGCCGCGCTGCCGGCGCCGCCCGCCGAGGTCCGCCGCGATCCGCGCCGCCGGATCGTGCTGTCGATCGCGGGCATCCTGCTGATCGGCGTGCTCGCGCTGATCGATCGCCTGATCAGCGACGACGCGCCGTCGCGGCCCAGGCCGCCTCCCGCCGCGACCGATCCCGCCTCGCTCACCTTCGACGCGCCGCGCGACCTCGACGACAAGGGCGTGCGCGACTGGGCCAAGATCGCCGACAAGATCCACGACGGCGACTATCGCGAGGCCCACGACAAGCTCCGCGCCTTCGAGCGCAAGCGCGGCGCGTCGCCCGAGACTGCGGCGCTGCGAGCATGGCTCGAGACGCAGCCCGACGACTCGGACTAGCATCGAGGCATGGGGCTATCCGCCGATCTGACCGCGCGCCTCCACTCGACGTTCTATCGTGTCACCGCGGGCGAGGCCGGTCTGCGCGAGCGGCTCGAGGGGTTGTTCGCCCAGGCCCACCTCGAGGCCCACCAGATCCTCGACGGCACTCGTGAGCACTCCGAGCTGGCGTCGATCGCGACCGCGTGGTCGACGTTCCGCGCCGACGCGGCGTCGCTCGAAGATCGGGTCGCCCACCTCCCGGTCCACGTCGGCGCCGACGGCGTGCTGTGGGGCGTCGGCAAGTACCTGCAGTTCGATCCGGGCTGGACCGAGGCGCTCATTCACTACCTCGAGAATCGCAACCACAAGGCGCCGTTCCAGGTCGCGCCGCGCATCGTCGACATCGCCGACTCGATCCGCGTCGGCGTCGTCGGCGACTGGGGCACCGGCTTCTGGCGCCCCGACACCGGCCCCGAGCGGGTGCGCGATCGCCTCGCCGCCGACCAGGCCGAGATCAACATCCACCTCGGCGACACCTACTACGCCGGCTCGGCCGACGAGGAGCGCGCGAAGCTGGTGTCGATCTGGCCAAGCGGCACCACCGCGTCGTTCACGCTCAACTCCAACCATGAGATGTACGACGGCGCCAAGGCGTACTTCGCCGAGGCCCTCGCTGCGCCCGCGTTCGCGGCCCAGGGCGGCACGTCGTTCTTCGCGCTGCGCAATTCGCACTGGCTGGTGATCGGCCTCGACACGGGCTACTTCGCGACCGGCGATCTGTACCTGGACGGCGCGATCGATCCGGTCCAGGGCGCGTTCCTCGCGCGCCTCGCCGCGACCGCGGGCGAGCGCCGCATCGTGGTGCTGTCGCATCACGAGGGCGCCGATCTCAAGGGCCAGACCCCGACCGCGCTGTGGCATCAGGTCACGACCTGCCTCGGCCGCGTGCCCGACGCCTGGTACTGGGGCCACGCCCACAACGGCGTCGTCTACGCGCCGCTCGACGGCTGCCGCATCCGCTGCGTCGGTCACGGCGCGATCCCCTACGGCCCGGCGTCGATGCTGGCCGGGTTGCCGTCGGTGCTGTGGTCGGAGACGGTCTCGGCCAAGGACAGCGAGACGCCGACCCGCGTCACCAACGGCTACCTCCGCCTCACCCTCGACGGCGCCCGCCTGACCGAGGAGCTGATCGCCGAGGACGGCGCCGTGCGCTGGCAGGGCCAGCTCTAGCGATCAGCTGATCGTCACGAACGCGTCGTCGAGACACGCCCGCATCGCCGCCGCCGACGCGAAGCGATCGTCGGGCCGCTTGCCGAGCGCGCCCGCGACCAGCGCTTCGATCGCGGGCGTACACCACGGCGCCGCGCCGACGATCGCGGCCAGCCGCGGCGCGGGCGTGCCGACGTGAGCCTTGAGCAGCGCGAGGGCGTCACCGTCGACGAACGGCAGCCGTCCGGTCAGCATCTCGAACAGCATCACGCCGATCGCGTACAGATCGGCGCGGCGATCGACGCCGCGGCCGAGCGCGCACTCGGGCGCCATGTATGCGGGCGTGCCGAACGCGATCCCGGTCTGGGTCAGGCGCGCGCCGCCGATCAGCGCCGCGGCGTCGTCGAGCAGCTTGACCAGCCCGAAGTCGAGGACCTTCACGTGATCGTAGGGATCGTGGGCGGCGCCCGCGGCGGTGACGATCGCGTTGTCGGGCTTGAGGTCGCGATGGACCAGGCCGCGGCCGTGGGCGTGCTCGACCGCGTCGAGGATCTGCCGCGCCAGCACCAGCGCCCGCCGCGGCGGCACCGCGCCGCGCGCGATGATCGCCGCCAGCGACTCGCCGCGCACCAGCTCGATCACCAGGTACAGCCGGCCGTCCTCGACGACCAGCTCGGTCGCCGCGACGATGTGCGGGTGATCGAGCAGCTGCAGCGCGTTGGCCTCGCGCGCCAGCCGCCGCGCCGCCTCGCCGCCGTCGTCGAGATCGGGCAGCGCCGCCTTCATCGCGTGGCGGCCGCCGCGCGCGTCCTCGACCTCGTAGACCGCCCCCATGCCGCCGTGGCCGAGCACGCCGCGCACGACGTAGCGATCGGCGATCCGCCGACCGAGCTCCATCACCGCAGCTCGGGCAAGGTCGCGACGCCCGCCGCCAGGGTCTCGTCGACGGTGCCGCCCGATCCGCCCGTGATCGACAACGTGCCACCGACCGCGTCGGGCGCGAACCGCACCACCGCGGTGCGGCCCCCCGCGAGCCCGATCGACACGCCGTCGCTGCCGTCGGCGGTCGCGGTGCCGACCGCGCCGTCGAGCCACACCACGTGGAGCTGGCGCACCGCGGTGGCGGTCGTCGACTCCTCGTAGCGGAAGCCGCCGCTGAAGTCGCCGGTCAGCGCTATCGACGTCGCCGCCGCGGACGCTGGCAGCACCCGCTGCACCGTCAGCGTGTGGCCGTTGCCGGTCGTGGTCGCGCGCGCGCCGCTCACCGTGAACGGATTCGGCGCGACCAGCTGCCAGATCTGCTGCACCCCGGCGTCGACCGCGCCGCGATCGTAGATCACGACGACGTCGGGCTCGAGGTACACCAGCTCGCGTTGCCACGAGTCGATCGGGCTCGACGCGCCGAACGCCGGCGTCAGATCACCCGCGGCGTGGAGCCAGCCGGCGCCGCGCCGCAGCGCCACCATCGACGACGTGCTCGGCTCGCGCATGCCGACGGTGTCGCCGCCGTTGACGAACCGCAGGAGGCTGTGGGCCTCGGGCTCGCCGGTCAGGCCGCTCGTCGAGTCGACCACGCCGTCGTACGCCATCCAGCCGTCCTTGTAGATCATGAACGAGCCCTGATCCTGATGGGCGTGCGACTCGGTGTACGGCCCGGCGATGAACGACAGCCAGGTCGCGCCCGCGTCCCAGCCCGAGCGCGCGAACAGCATGCCGGTGCCGGCGCCGTGGTACGCGGTGCCGAGCTGCGCGAGCGGCGCGGGCTCGATGCCGGTCGTGTACAGGAAGTCGTAGACGTACATGAACGGCGTGTCCATCTCGGGCACCGACGACTCCGCCAGCATCGTCGTCGCGTGCGGCGCGATCGGATCGTCCTTGAACAGGTACGTCAGCGTCTGCAGGTACTGGCGGTGATAGTCGAACCACGCCGCGCTCGAGTCGCGCGCGTGATCACCGATCGGCGCGATCCGATCGAGGGTCGGCACCGTCGAGTGCATGAGATGCAGCATCGAGGCGCGGGCATGGCCGTTGACCGCCGCCAGCGCCTCGCCGGTCGAGCCCTGCCAGAAGTCGTACAGCTCGAACAGGTTCTTCATCGCCACGCCGTAGCCGGTGCCCTCGCGCGAGCCGCCGCCGACCAGATCGCGGGCGAACGTCGGCTGGAGCTGCGTGCCGATCTTGGCGTCGCGGAAGGTGTCGATCCAGGTCTGGCCTTCCGTGGTCTCACCGCGGGTCGCGATGCCGAGCATCATCGTCGCGCGCAGGAACGAGTAGTAGTAGTTGTTCGACGGGTTGTCGACGGACCACCCGCTCCACGGGAACGACTTGCCGCCCCACGTCGCTTGCGTTGGATGCCAGACGTTCCAGATCGCCTGATTCGCGTAGGCGAGCCAGCGATCGCGCTGCGACACGGAGA
>JAYTAJ010000564.1:0-3894 GCA_043737575.1 Myxococcales bacterium
GTGCTGGCGGCGCGCGACGAGGTGTTCGCCGCGACCGCCACGCCGATGGTGGTGCGGCTCGGCCTGTCGCGCACCTTCGAGAGCGAGCCGCACTACCGCGCGCTGGCGTCGGTGGTGATCGAGCACGCGTCGGCGCTGGTCGGGCTCGACGTGCTCGGCATCGTCAGCGGCCCCGATCGCGAGCCGCTGCCCGACGCGCTGGTCGCGGTCCTCGACACCCTGCGGCCGCACCTGCCGGATCTGACGATCCACGCCGGCGAGCTGGCCGGCGCCGAGTCGGTCGAGCGCACGCTGGCGCTGGCGCCGCGCGGCATCGGCCACGGCGTCCGCGCGCTCGAGGATCCGTTCACCCTCGATCGACTCGCCCGCGACGGCGTGACCCTCGAGGTCTGCCCGACCAGCAACCGCCTGCTCATCCCGGTCGAGGTCGCCGCCCTCGAGCGCGCCCACGGCATGACGACGCTGCGCGCCCTGCAGTCGCACCACGTCCACTGCGTCCTCGGCAGCGACGATCCGACGCCGATGGGCACCTCGTTCCGCCGCGAGCTCGAGCTCGCCCGCGACGCCGGGGTCGATCTCGCCCGCCTCGAGGCCGACACCCGCCGCCGCTGGACCGAGATGACCGGCGACGCCCTGCCGTAGCCTCGGACGCTTTCAAAACACTTTCAAAGTGCTTCGAAAAACTATTGAAACTTCCTCGGAGTGACGCAAGCTGTCTCGGTCATGACGATCGAGGACGCCATCCTCAACGCCCTCCAACAGCACCCGGAAGGGCTGAGCCGGATGTCCCTGCAGCGGGCGGTCCGGCGCTCGACGATGGTCGCGTGGAAGTTTCGCCTGGTCCTGAGCGGGCTCGAGGACCGCGGCGTGCTGCATCGGACCGGCGCCTCACCGCGCACCAGCCGGTACCTCGCCGGGCCCGCGCCGCGCGACCTCGCTGCCGGTCGCCCCGCGGTGCCGCCCGAGGTGTTCTCGCCCGAGGGCGTCAAGGTGATCGCCCTGGTCACCCGCCCGCTGCACCTGCGCCCACCGTGCAGCTATGACCGCGCGCTCCTCGACGACTATCAGCCGAACGTCACCGCGTACCTGAGGCCGCACGATCGCGCGCTCCTGCGCGACCTCGGCGCCACGCCCGGCGCCAACCAGCCCGAGGGCACCTGGGCTCGCCAGGTCTTCGAGCGGCTGTTGATCGAGCTGTCGTGGAACTCCAGTCGCCTCGAGGGCAACACCTACTCGTTGCTCGACACCGAGCGGCTGTTCCGCGACCGTGCCGCGGCCGAGGGCCATCAGGTGCTCGAGACGCAGATGCTGCTCAACCACAAGCAGGCGATCGAGTACCTGGTCGATGAGGCGGCGACCTTGCGGCTCGATCCCCGCACGCTGCGCACGCTGCACGGGCTGCTCGCCGAGAACCTGCTGCCGGATCCGGCCGACGAGGGGCGGTTGCGGCGCGCGACCGTCCGCATCCACGACAGCACCTTCGTCCCGCTCGACGTGCCCCAGCAGGTCGAGGAGCTGTTCGTCCAGTTGCTCGCGACCGCCATCGCGATCGACGATCCGTTCGAGCAGTCGTTCTTCCTCCTGGTCCACCTGCCGTACCTGCAGCCGTTCGCCGACGTCAACAAGCGGACCTCGCGGCTCGCGGCGAACCTGCCGCTGTTGCGACACAACCTGCAGCCGCTGTCGTTCGTCGATCTACCGCGCGAGGCCTACACGGTCGCGACGCTCGGGCTCTACGAGCAAGGTCGGATCGAGGCGCTGCGCGACGTGTACCTGTGGGCGTACCAGCGCTCGGCGCAGCGGTACCGCGCGATCGTCACGTCGCTGGGCGAGCCCGATCCGTTCCGGCTGCGCTACCGCGACGCGCTCCGCGAGGTCGTGCGCACCATCGTCCAGGAGCTGACCAAGCCGGCCGCGCTCGCGGCGCGGATCGCGAGCTTGTCCAAGGCCCGCGCCGCCACGGACGATCGACCGACGTTCCAGGCGCTGGTGCGCCAGGAGCTGGCGAACCTCAACGACGGCACGTTCCATCGCTACCGCTTGCGGCCGTCGGAGTTCCAGCGGTGGATGGACACGCGCGCGGCCCGTCACGGATCGAAGCGATAGCCCGAGCCGCGGACGGTCACGAAGTGGCGCGGCCGCTCGGGGTCGACCTCGAGGCGCTTGCGGAGCTGGCCGACGAAGTTGTCGATCGTCCGCGGCGTGCCCGCGGTCTGGCCCCACACCATCTCGAGCAGGTGCTGGCGCGCGACGACCTGGGCCGGGTGGCGCACGAAGAACAGGAGCAGCTCGAACTCGAGGTGGGTGAGTTTGACCGGCTCGCCCGCGCGGGTCGCCGAGCGCTGCGCGGCATCGATCACGACGTCGCCGAACCGCGACCCCGTGGCCTCGGTGTCGGCCGCGACCGGGGCCTGGGCCAGCGACTGGGCGCGGCGCAGCACCGCGTCGACCCGGGCCAACAGCTCCGCGAGGGCGAACGGCTTGGTGACGTAGTCGTCGGCGCCGAGCCGCAGCGCCGCGACCTTGTCGTACTCGCCGTCGCGCGCCGACAGCACGATCACCGGGACGAAGTTGTCGGCGGCGCGCAGGGTGCCGAGCACGTCGAGGCCGTTGCGGCGCGGCAGGTTGATGTCGAGCAGCACCAGATCGAAGATCGTCGTCGCCAGCGCGGCGAGGGCGGCGTCGCCATCGGCGGCGATGGTCGCGCGGTGCCCGGCCAGCCGCAGGTTGAGCGACAGCCCGGTCGCGATCGCCTCGTCGTCCTCGACGACCAGGATATCGCGCGCGGCGCCGGACTCGCGCATCACGGCACCGCCGGGACGACCGGCGCGACCGGCGCCGACTGGGGCGCGGCGAGCGGCGCGCGCGGCAGGATCAGCCGGAACGTCGAGCCGTGGCCGGGCGCCGACTCGACCTCGATCTTGCCGCGGTGGGCCCGGATGATCGCACGGACGATGGCGAGCCCGAGCCCGACGCCCGGCTCGCGGCTGTCGATCGCCGCCTTGCCGCGGACGAAGCCGTCGAACAGCTCGTGGCGCTCGGCGGGATCGATGCCGAGGCCGTTGTCGATCACCGACAGATCGATCTTGCGACCGAACGGCCGCGCGACGACGCGGATCTGCTTGTCGTCGCCGCTGTACTTCCAGGCGTTGACCAGGAGGTTCACCAGCGCGCGCACCAGCGTCTCGCGGTCGCCCTGGACGATCAGCTCGGGCGCGAGGTCGGTGCCGATCGGCGTCGGCCGCGCCAGGGTCGCGACATCGAACAGCACGATCGCCTCGGCGACCAGTTCGTCGATCCGCACCGGCTCCATCGTGAACCCGTGGCGCCCCGACTGCAGCCGCGACAGATCGAGCGTGCGCACCAGCAGGTGATCGAGCCGCGCGACCTCGCGGCTGAGCAGCGACACCACCTGCTTGCGCTCCTCGCCGTGGAGCTGACCGGTCGCCAGCGGCTCGAGCAAGAGCCGGATCGCGGTGAGCGGCGTCCGCAGCTCGTGCGACGCCGACGAGAAGAAGTCGTTCTGCAGGCGCGCGAGCGACACGCCCTTGCCGACGAAGATCGACACCAGGATGTAGCCGGTCACCGCGGTCAGGCAGAACGCCAGCACCGCGACGCCGAAGAAGATGTACGACGACGATCCGACCGCGAGCAGCACGATGCTCGCCGCGGTCATCAGGATCTGCGGCACCAGCACCGCCAGCATCAGGATGAGCTGGGCGCGTCGGAGCTGGATGATCGCGGGAGGCAACCGCACGGCAGGTCACTATGCCATGCAGCGGTCGCGTGCAATGGTCCCCACGATGCGGTTCCCGACGCTGCGGTGGCTCGAGGTGGTCGCGATCCTCGGCGGCGCCGCCGCTTGCGCTGGCCCGACCGCGCTGGCGACCCCGG
>JAYTAJ010000565.1:0-8892 GCA_043737575.1 Myxococcales bacterium
CGTGGCGCGGGTCAGCGGCCTCGCGACCTTCGCGTGGTACGGCGACGACGCGATGGTGCGGACGCCCGAGGTCACCCTCGAGCGTCAGGTCGGCACCGCGTGGCAGCCGGTCACGCGGCGCAGCGGCCGCGCGATCACCGACGGCGATCTGATCCTGGTCTACGCACCGGTGCCGCTGATCCGCGTGCCCGGTCAGCCGCAAGATCACCTGTGGGCCGTCGAGTGGCAGCCGGTGCCGTGGACCGGTGCGGCGGGCGGCCTCGACGCGCTCGAGCAGCGCGCCGCGCTGCCGCTCGGCACCTATCGCTTCCACGTCCGCGGCACCAGCTGGGAGCTGCGGAGCGCCGGGTTCGACGTCGGGCCGGCGCCGCTCACGATCGGCACCAGCCGCGCTGGCAACAACGTCACCGTGACCGCGTCGCTGCACGCGCCCAAGGGCTACCGACTGCTCGACCCGTCGATGCCGTCGAACCGACCGGTGCCGCTGCGCGCCAAGGTCGTGACCGTGACCGGCGTGAACGCGGGCGGCACGCCGATCGGCCCCGCGGTCCAGGCCACGACCAACAGCAGCGGCCAGGCCACCGTCGATCTCGGCGCCGCCGCGTCGACCGCGGTGCGGGTCGAGGTCGTCGACGCCGACGGCAACCTCGGCACCGCCACGCTGTGACAGCGCTGGAGTAGACTGCCGCGGTGCCGCCCCCGCCCGACAGCACCGTCGATCAGCCGCCCGACGCCGAGCTGACGTCGGCGCTGCGCGAGATCTCGCGCTACGTCGTGCTCGAGGAGATCGGCGCGGGCGCGATGGGCGTCGTCTACAAGGCCCACGATCCCGATCTCGGTCGGCTGGTCGCGCTCAAGCTGGTCCACGTCGGCTCGGCCGCGGCGCGAACGACGCGCCTGCTGCGCGAGGCCCAGGCGATCGCGCGGGTCGCGCACCCGAACATCGTCGCCATCTTCGACGTCGGCATCGTCGATGATCAGGTCTTCATCGCGATGGAGTACGTCGAGGGGCCGCGGCTGCGCGACTGGATGTCGGCCGGGCCGCGGTCGCTGCGCGAGATCCTCACCGTGTTCGAGCAGTGCGCGCGCGGGCTCGCCGCTGCTCATGACGCCGGCCTCGTGCATCGCGACTTCAAGCCCGAGAACGTGCTGATCGGCACCGACGGCCGGGTCCGCGTCGTCGACTTCGGGCTGGTGCGGTGGGCCGAGGGCGACGACGCCCCGCTGTTGATGGCCGAGGCCGGCATCCTCGCGCTCGATCAGAGCATCACGCCCGCCGGCGCCGCGGTCGGCACGCCGCGCTACATGTCGCCCGAGCAGATCCGCGCTCATCCAGTCGGCCCCGCCGCCGATCAGTTCTCGTACTTCGTGTGCCTGTACGAGGCGGTGACCGGGCAGCGGCCGTTCCTCGGCGACAACATGGCGGTGCTGATGCGCGCGGTCACCGCGGGCGAGGTCCGCGACTACCCGCAGACCTGCGTCGCGCCGCGCTGGCTGCGCGCGATGGTGACCCGCGGGCTATCGGTCGATCCCGGCGATCGCTGGGCGTCGATGCGCGCGGTGGTCGCCGAGCTCGGGCGCGATCGCGAGGCCCAGCGGCGCGCCGCCCTCGACGGCTCGGGCTCGACCGATCCGATGATCGCCGCGTTCCCGCCGCCCGACGATCTGTTCGTCGCCCGCCGCGTCGAGGAGATGCGGACGCAGCTCGAGCGCGCCTGGCAGATGAAGACCCGCGGCAACCTCGGCGCCGCGCTCAAGATCGTCGTCGAGCTCGGGCCCCAGGTCGACGCGATCGGCTACCGGCCGCTGCGCGCCGCGACGCTCTACTTGCGCGGCAACCTGCAGTACCGCACCGGCGATCCGACCACCGCGCGCGCGACGCTGCTCGAGTCGGCCCGCGAGGCCGCGCGCGCCGGCGACGACTGGCAGGTCGCGAACGTGTGGACGTTCCTCGTGCTCGTGGTCGGCCTCGGCCTCGGTCGCTACGAGGAGGCCGAGGGCCTGGTCGCCGCCGCCGAGGTCGCCCTCGAGCGGGTCGGCGAGAACGCCTCGTTGCGGTCGCGCCTGCTCAACAACTGGGGCACCTGCGAGCTGACCCGCGGTCGCTACGGCGACGCCGCCGCCAGCTTCGCGCGCGCCGTCGAGCTCGACACCATCACCCACGGCGCGCAGCACGGCTTCGTCGCGATGTCGCTCCTGCACCTCGCCGAGGCCCAGCTCGCCGCGCGCCAGCTCGCCGACGCCGCCGTCACCATCGAGCGCGCGATCACCGTCTGCCAGCCCGATCGCCACGCCCCCACGCCCACCCGCCTGCGTTGCCTCGGCCTGCTCGGCCGCCTGCGCCTGATCGAGGGCCGCCCCGACGACGCGGTCGGTCCCCTCGAGCGCGCCGCCGCCGGCTGGGAGCGCATGATCGGCCGCGACCGCGCCCTCGGTGAGACCCTCCGCGACCTCGCCAACGCCCGCGGCGCCGTCGGCGATCCCCGCGCCGACGACACCGCCGCCCGCGCCGAGCGCCTCCTCGCCATCGCCCCACCCCGCACCGCGTAGCCTCAACGCTCGAGGAGCGCGCGGTACCAGTCGGCATGCCGTGCCTGACGCGGCGGCAAGAAGCGACCGCGCCATCGCAGATCGAACGCCATCTGCACCATCTCGTCTCGATCCCAGCCGAGCGCGGCGGCCGCATCGACGATCAGATCGAGCGTCCCGATCAGCTCGATGGCAGGGAACCGATCGAGCGCGATCTTTCGGGCTTTGCGATCGTCGGTCACCAACGGTAGCCCGAGCACGCCCGCGAGCGCGATGCACGAGGCGTCTCCGTCAGAGATGACAGCCGCGCACGCTAGATATGCCGCAATCAGTTCGTCGGTGTCGAGCGCGCGCGTGTGCAGGAGCCCCGCGTCGCGCAGCCGCCGCGTCGACGTCGGTTGCTTGTGCTGCACGCCCTCGGCGTCGGGCAGGGTCCACAGGCCGGTCGCCTCGTCGCAGATCTGGGGGGTGTCGATCAGCGTGATCGCCAGCGCGCGCACGATCGCCACCTCGCTCGATGTCGCGAGCAGGTTGATCGTCGCGCAGGTGTCGATCACCACCGATCGGAGCGCGACGCTCATCCGTCGCCCTCCACTTCGGCCCGCGCCAGGAACACCGCTTTCAGCCCCTCGAGCTGAGCAGCGATCGTGCGCGCTTCGGCGCGCGAGAGGTCCTGCGGGAAACTGAGCTGCGCGGTGCGACCGTCGGACAGCGGTAGCTCGATCGACTTCGACTGCGGCGTCGCCTTCGGTCCTGACGCAGTTCGCGAGGTCCAAGCCCGCACGTCACCGCCGCACCGATAGTAGTCCTCGAGCACCTTGCGCGCGCGGGACACGTACGTCGCATGGGTTGACGGGCTGATCTCGTACTTGCTCACGAAACTGGCGGGAATCCGACCTGGGCCGTCCAGCCACTTCTCGAAGTCGGCCACCGTCGCCGCCTCGGCGTTCGCCATCGACGTCAGCCCTCGCGAGACCGCGGTGAAGGCGAGGCGGGCGAACGACGGTGGATAATGTCGATGGCGTTCCACATCGCGAACGAAATCCCGGAGGGTGGAGGAGGGTGCGGAGGCGGGGGTCACAGGCAAGATTGTGATCCTATTCCGACCAAAGATCAAGATCATTTTTGATCATTTATATGCCAATTAGGACATTTTTTAGCTATTCAGTGATCTTTTTGAGTATCTCGAGATCTTCAATAAGTGGGCCCACACTACCTGTGGTGTGCTGGATGCACAAACTTCCTGAGCAACTTTGTCATTCTTGTTGTTGCTGTTGATCCTCTGATCGTTGACTTTGTCATATCTCGCTATAGTCTCGGTGCTGGTGATCCCTTCCGAGCAGCTCGGCGAACGACTCGCTGACGCGCGCAAGCGCGCCAAGCTGACCCAGGCCCAGGTGGCCGAACGGGTCGGCATTGCGCGCACCACGATGGTCGCCATCGAGAAGGGCGAACGCCGCCCGACCGATCTCGAGCTGATCTCGCTGGCTGAGATCACTGGCGTGCGCCTGAACGATCTGCTGCGCCCTCATGCGGTCCGCGCTGTGTCCTCGGCGGTGCGGCTGCGCGCGGGCATGTCCGAGCACGATGCGGCGGCGGTGAATCAGGCGATCGACGCAGTGCGCTTGCGCGCCGCGCGCTACGTCGAGCTGGAGCGCATGCTCGAGGTTCCGCGCCTCGTCGCGCCGATCGAAGCGCTGCAGCTTTACCAGCGCAGCACGCCAGGAGGGATGGACCCAAGGCGTGAGGCGGCCGATGCCGCACGCGCGGTGCGTGCGTTGCTCGGTCTGGGCGACGCAGCAGCGCACCAGATCGAAGCGCGCTTCGAGACCGGGGCCGGCCTCCGGATATTCCGCGTCGCCTTGCCGATCAAGGTCCGCGCGATTCTCCTCTGGGGCGAGGAGATCGGCGCGTGTGTCGCGCTCAACCGCGACCATTCGGAGACCACGCAACGGTGGTCACTCGCGTACCAGCTGGGGATGTTCCTGCGCAATCGCGATGAGGGCCACGTGATGGAGCTGGAGTCGTCGCAGCGCGACGGCGGGTTCGCCGAGGCGTTCGCAAAGGAGCTACTGCTGCCCGCGACCGGGATCGAGCGTCGGTTCGTCGAGCTCTGCCGCCTCGGGAAATTCACGCCGCTACAGCTGCACGATCTCGCGAGCTCGTTCGGGGTGCCATTCCAGGCGATGGCGCTGCGGCTCGAGGAGCTTCGGCTCCTGCCCGACGATACCTACGACGGCATCTTGCGCCGCAGCGTGCGCGGCCAGGCGCTGACGCCCAAGCCACCGCCGCCCGTGATCGCGCAGCTCGGTCTCCCCGATCGGTACATCGAGCTGGCGGTCGCCGCGTACGATCAGGAGCTGCTCAGCGAGCGCGAGCTGGCGGAGTTCTTGTGGACTGACATCGCCACCGCGCGCGCTGTCTACGACAGCTCGCAGATCGCGATCGAGGACGGATACCAGCTCGCCGTCGACCACGCGGGCACCGATCTCCGCGCGGCGTGGGCCTGAAGCCGTCGTTGCTACTCGTCGTCGCGCTGGTGGCAGCCGCGCCACCAGGCGTCGAGCTCGACGTGGAGGCCGGTGTCGGTGCGGCAGCTGGCGGCGGCGGAGCCGTCGAGGAGGTGAGAGCCGTCGGGGCGCTGGCCGACGCGGCGGATGTCGACGCGGAGGCTGGGGCAGGTGGCGGCGGTGATCGTGATCGGCGGCGCGGCGGGCATCGCGAGCTCGAGGCGGGGGCCGTCGAGCGGATCGAGGGTCGCGCGCACGACGATCGCGCCGTCGTCGGCGGCGAGGCCGACCGTCAGCGCGGTCGGATCGGCGGTGCAGGTGCCGAGCGCGCTGCGCCACTCGACGCCAGGCCCGCGCACCGACACCGAGCCCCGGATCGTCGTGCCGACGCACGCCTTGTAGGCGACCGCGATGCCGATGACGGGGATCGCGAGGCCGACCACGGCGAGGCCGAGCATCGTCGCGGACAGCCGCATCTTCGACGGCGGCGCCGCGGCGTCGGTGGGCTCGGGCGGGTCGGTCATGCCTTGGCGACCGCGCTCGCCCACTGCGCGAGGTGCACCGCGACCGCGGCGCGATCGGCGGTCGGATGGAAGCGACGCTGCTCGCGCCACGCGGCGCGGATCGCGTTCTTGTCGGTCCACACGCCGGCGCCGAGCCCGGCGAGGAACGCGGCGCCGAGCGCGGTGGTCTCGACCAGCGCGGGCCGGCTGATCTCGACGCCGAGGACGTCGGCCTGGAACTGCATCAGCAGATCGTTCGCCGACGCGCCGCCGTCGACCTTCAGCATCGACAGCGGCCGCCCCGAGTCGGCCTCCATCGCGCGCAGGATGTCGACGTTCTGCAGCGCGATGCCCTCGAGCGTCGCCCGCGCCAGGTGGGCCCGCGTCGTGCCGCGGGTCAGGCCGGTGATCACGCCGCGCGCCTCGGGCCGCCACCGCGGCGCGCCGAGGCCGGTGAACGCGGGCACCACGACCACGCCGCCCGAGTCGGGCACGCTCGCGGCGAGCGCCTCGATCTCCGACGCCGACGTGAAGAAGCCGAGGCCGTCGCGCAGCCACTGCACCGCCGCGCCCGCGATGAACGCCGAGCCCTCGAGCGCGAACGCCAGCTCGCCCGGGATCTGCCACGCGACCGTGGTGAGCAACCCCGCGGTCGACGCGACCGGCGCGCCGCCGGTGTTCATCAGGATGAACGCGCCCGTGCCGTAGGTGCACTTCGCCTCGCCCGGCTCGAAGCACGCCTGGCCGAACAGCGCCGACTGCTGATCGCCCGCGAGCCCCGCGATCGCGATGCCGTCGGGCAGCCCGGGCACGCCGCGGCTGTGGCCCGCGACGCCGGCCGACGCGATCACCGCGGGCAGGAGCGAGCGCTCGACGCCGAACAGCGCGATCAGCTCATCGGACCACGCCCGGGTGTGCAGATCGAACAGCAGCGTGCGCGACGCGTTGGTGACGTCGGTCGCGTGGACCGCGCCGCCGGTCAACCGCCACAAGAGGTAGCTGTCGACGGTGCCGAACGCCAGCGCGCCTTGCCTCGCCGCCGCGGCGATCGCGGGATCGATGCGCAAGATCCAGCCGATCTTGGTGCCCGAGAAGTAGGGATCGAGGGTGAGCCCGGTCCGCTCGCGGACCCGCGCCTCGTGGCCGTCGGCCTTCAGCTGCACGCATGCGTCGGTGGTGCGGCGATCTTGCCAGACGATCGCGCGATGCACCGCGCGGCCGGTCGCGCGGTCCCACACGATCGTGGTCTCGCGCTGGTTGGTGATGCCGATCGCCGCGATCGACGACGGCGCCACCGCGGCCTGGGCCAGCGCAGCCCCGAGCGCCGCGAGCACCGACGCCCAGATCTCCTCGGGATCGTGCTCGACCCAGCCCGGCCGCGGATAGTGTTGCGGGAACTCGCGATAGCCGCGCCCGACGACGCCCAGCGTCTCGTCGAGCACCAGCACCGTCGAGCCCGTGGTCCCCTGATCGATCGCGATCACGTGCCGCATGGGCGTCTTTATCACGGCACGTCAGCGGCCGCGGCCGACCGCTGGTGGCGATCGAAGAACGTCCCGACCTCGTCGGCGACGATGGTCCGCTCGACGTCGGTCGCGATCAGGTGGAAGCTGTTGGGCAAGGTCCGCAGGCGCAGCGATGACGGCGGCGTCGCCACCCGCGCCGCGATGCGCCGCGCGCACGCCACCGGCGCGGTGTGATCCTGCGTCGCGTGGAGGATCAGGAGCGGCGCGCGCACCGATGGCAGCGCGGCGTCGACGACGTCCATGTACGCGAGCAGCTGGCCGAGGGCACGGACGGGGATCTTGGGGTACGACGGGTTCGCGCGCTTGGCGTCCGGATCCCGGACGTCGGAGCCGCCCAGCTTGGGCAGGAACGCGACGCGGCCGGCGAGCAGCGGTCGCTGCAGGCCGCGCGCGATCACGCCGCCGATCCCGTCGAGCCACAAGGGCGCCGCGAGCGACGCCACCGCGGCGGGTGCCCGCCGCGTCGCCAGGTGCAGCGCGAGCAGCCCGCCGAGGGACTGTCCGACCACTGCCACCGTGTCGCACCGCGCCGCCAGCTCGTCGTAGGCCGCGGTCACCGCGTCGGCCCACTCGGTCCAGCGGCGATCGATCAGCTGGTCGATCGTGGTCGCGTGGCCGGGCAACGCGATCCCGCGCACCGTCGAGCCCCGCGCCGCGAGCTGCTCGCCGAGGTAGCGCATCTCGTGCGGCGTCCCGGTAAACCCATGGATACACAGGACGCCGCGTCGATTTCCCGGAAAGTCGAAGGGGTCGCGGCTCACCGCCGCGATGCTAGCTCGTGCGGTAGTTGGCCTGCGCACATTGACACGAGAGATCGGCATTGCTTAGATCCACAAGATTATCGCGCGCTTCCGATGAGCGAGTGGAAGACCCGAATCACCAAGGTCCAGGTCGTCAAGCCGCGCGCCGACGCCGGTGAGGCCTGTCTTGTGCTCGTGTATCCGCCAGGGGCGGACATGGGCAAGAAGTTCCCGCTGTCGCGCAGCGAGATCGTCCTCGGCCGCGGCAGCGACTGCGACATCCAGGTCGATCGCGACTCGGTGTCGCGCCGCCACGCCCGGGTGTTCCGCAACGCCGAGCAGTGGATGGTCGAGGACCTGCAGTCGACCAACGGCAGCTACGTCAACGACGTCCCGGTGCAGAAGTCGATCCTGAAGGACAACGACTTCCTGAAGATCGGCGCCGCGATCTTCAAGTTCCTGTCGGGCGCGGGCGTCGAGTCGTCGTACTACGAGGAGATCTACCGGATGACCATCATCGATGGTCTCACCGGCTGCCACAACAAGCGCGCGTTCCTCGAGTTCCTCGAGCGCGAGATCGCGCGATGCGCGCGCCACCGCCGCCCGCTGTCGCTGCTGATGTTCGACATCGATCACTTCAAGTCGATCAACGACACCCACGGCCACCTGACCGGCGACGCGGTGCTGAAGGAGCTGTCGAAGCGGCTGCTCGGGCGCATCCGTCGCGAGGAGCTCCTGGCGCGCTACGGCGGCGAGGAGTTCGCCGCGGTGCTGCCCGAGACCGATCATCCGGGCGCGATGATCTTCGGCGAGCAGATCCGCCGCATGGTCGCCGACGAGCCGTTCGAGTACGAGGGCGATCGCTTCCCGGTCACGATCTCGGTCGGGGTCGCCACCGTCGAGGGCGAGGACGTCGACACCCCCGGCTTCATCAAGATGGCCGACGACAACTTGTACCGAGCCAAGCGCGAAGGCCGCAATAAGGTCATCGGCTAGGTCGCGAGCGGCACGGTCAGGACGAAGCGCGCGCCGCCGCTCGGCGCCGCCGCGGTGGCGACCTCGAGGGTGCCGCCGTGCTCGAGGG
>JAYTAJ010000566.1:0-1620 GCA_043737575.1 Myxococcales bacterium
GACGCCGGGCGCGGCGACGCCGTCGCGGGGGCGGTAGTGGTGCTGGGCTGCGATGCGCTGGCCCTCCGGTGTGTAGAGGAACTCGAGGTAGGCGGTGGCGAGCGCCCGCGTGCCGCGCTGGTCGACGACGCGATCGACCACCGCGACCGGCGGCTCGGCGAGGATCGACACGCTCGGCGCGATCAGCTCGAGGGCGTCGGGGTGCTTGGCGATCGCGAGCCGCGCCTCGTTCTCCCACGCCAGCAGCACGTCGCCCTGACCACGCTCGACGAACGTCGTGGTCGCGGCGCGCGCGCCCGAGTCGAGGACCGGGACGTTGCGGTAGAGCGCGGCGACGAAGGCGCGGGCGCGGTCGCGATCGCCGCCGTGCTGCTCGAGGGCCCAGCCCCACGCCGCGAGGTAGTTCCAGCGGGCGCCGCCCGAGGTCCGCGGGTTCGGCGTGATGACCGCGACGCCGGGCTTCACCAGATCGCCCCAGTCGCGGATCGCCTCGGGGTTGCCCTTGCGGACCAGGAACACGATCGTCGACGTGTACGGCGTCGCCCGGTCCGGCAGCTCGTCCTGCCAGCCCGGCGCGATCAGGCCGGCCTTCGCGATCTGATCGAGGTCCTGAGCCAGCGCCAGCGTGACGACGTCGGCGGCGAGCCCGTCGATCACCGCGCGGGCCTGCTTGCTCGAGCCGCCGTGCGACTGATCGATCGTCACGGTCTGCCCGGTGTCGCGCTTCCACGCCGCGGCGAAGGCGGCGTCGAGCTCGGCGTACAGCTCGCGGGTCGGGTCGTACGACACGTTCAGCAGCGTGGTGCCGCGGTTGCCGTCGGGGTCGCACCCGGCGAGCGCGGTGCAGGTCGCGATCAGGACCACCAGGGGCTTCATGCCCGAAGCATCCGTTATGACGGATATGCTGTCAAGACGGACAATCGTCCGCCATCACAGATTACAGATCGTGGGGCATGGCGCGGCGCGGGGCGCGGAAGTAGCGGAGCGGCGAGTACGACAGGAAGTTCGACACGCGCGACGTGTAGAGATCGGCGTAGTCGCCGACCTGCTCGCCGAAGCGCGAGTTCTCGTTGCCGTCGCGCAGCACCGGCCCCCAGTACGGGTTGAACGCGCGCTCGGTGGCGTCCTCGAGCAGCTCGCACTCCTCGGCCATCAGCCGGGCGCGGTCGCGCAGCCGATCGAGCGTCTCCTTGATCTGCCGCTTCACCGCGTCGAGCCGCACGATCAGATCGGGCGCGACCGCGGTCAGCTCGACCCGGCCGCGCTCGGGCGGCGCGGTGCCGGGACGCGCGCGCTCGGGCGGCGCGGGCAGGCCGAACGATCCGGCGCTGCCCTGAGCGGCGCGGGCCGCGGCGAGGTGGCTGGCCTCGACCGACGCCGCCGCGATGCCGAGGCCGTGGGCCGGCAGCGCCGCGGGCGTCGCCATCGTCATCGACGCGCCCGCCGCGACCGCGGCGATCGGCGGCACGCCCGGGCTGATCACGTGCGCGGCGTGGAGCGCGCTCGCCTCCTCCTGCAGGCGATGCAGGCGCTTCAGCCGCAGCACCTGGAAGTCGATCTCCGACTCGAGGTTGCGGCGGCGGCGATCGAGCAGATCGAGATCGCGGAGCTGGCCCTCGA
>JAYTAJ010000567.1:0-3886 GCA_043737575.1 Myxococcales bacterium
CGAGCCCGCCGATCAGCGCCACCGACGCGACGAACCGCGCGGCGATCGCGACCGGCCCATCGGCGATGCGCAGCCGGGTCCACGCGTCGAGCTTGGGCATCGGCGGCGGCACCTGGCCCGCCAGGTGGATCGAGTACGCGGGCGGCAGGCGGGCGGGCGCGGGCGCCGGATCGATCGCGGCGGCGCCCGCGCGCAGCCAGGTCGCGCAGCGATCCTCTGCGGCGAGCAGCTCGTCCAGCGCGGCGTCGCGCAGCTCGTGGAGCGCGGTCGCGAACCGACCGCCCCAGTACTCGCCCTGCACCAGCAGCTGCACGACGTCGGGCGGCGCGTGCCACGGCAGCGCGAAGGCGGCCGCCCACGGGGCCCGCGTGATCCCGTTCGCCACGGCGTCGGGCAGCGCGATCGCCGCGACGCCGTGCTGCAGGATCGCCAGCTCCCGCCACAGCGCGGTCGTGGCGCCGACCAGCGGGCTCGCGCCGCGCTCGTGGATCGAGCCGATGATCGCCGCGCGCAGCTTGGTCATCTGCACCGCGTGCAGCCCGGCGGTGACGGTGGCGAGGCCGTGCTCGGCGTAGTGCACGAGCGCGAGCAGCGAGCGCAGGTAGGCTTCCCAGGTCGGGCCGCGCCGCCGCGCCACCGCGAGGTGCGCCGCGCGGGCGCGGGCGTCGTGCTCGTCGAGGACGTGGCGGGCGTCGTCGCGCTCGCGCTCGACCGCCGCGATCAGGGCCGGCAGCTCGGCGCGGCGGCGATCGACGCCGCGGTAGCGGATCACGCGGCCAGCCGCCTCGAACACGCCGTTCTGCAACAGCCGCAGCCGCGCGAGGTCGTCGGCGAGCGCGCGGGCGCGATCGAGCTGCGCCCGCAGCGCGTCCGGATACAGCGCGTCGATCGCCGCGGCCAAGCTCGCCGCGGCCAAGATCGGCGCGGCAGGCTCGGCGCCGTACAGCGCGGTCACCTCGCGCTGCGCCCGCGTGGTCAGGCGGCCGAGGTACGCGCCGCGATAGCGCGGCTGGAGATGCCGCCGCAGCATCGCGCGATCGACCCGCGCGATCGTCGTCGCCAGCGGCGCGGGGGTCACCTCGGCGGCGCGCTCGAGCGCCTGCGCGGTCAGGGCCGCGCGCACCCGCGCCGGGTCCTCGAACAAGAGCCACGGATCGCGATCGTCATCGGCCACCGCCAGGTAGTGCCGCTTGGCGTTGGCCTCGCGCTCGTCCTCGGGCGGATGGGTGTCCCAGGTCCGCGGCGGGTGGGCGAAGTCCGGATCGAACACGCGGTGCGCTGCCGCGTCGGGCGGCAGCGGCGGCGCCCGGCCGAAGCTCGGCTCCTGCAGCACGACCCGCAGGTGGTCGACGAAGCGGCGCTGCAACGCGAACAGATCGGCGACCGGTCGCCCGAGCAGGCCCTCGAGCTCGGCCAGCTCGATCGCGCGCTCGAGCGACAGCTGCGCCGCGGGCTCGCGGTGCAGCGCGTGGACGATCGCGTCGCTGCCCGCGACCGTGACCGCGGTGAGGTCGGCCTGCAGCTCGCCCTCGCGCACGAACGCGCGATCGACGCGCACCACCGCCACGTACAGGGTGTCGAGGATCGCGCGCAGCGACCACGCGATCGGCAGCAGCACGCACCCCAGCAGGATCGGCACGTAGTGCCCGGCCCCGAGCAGCTCGACCAGCGCGCGATCGATCCGGCTGCGGCGCGCCACCAGCCTCGCCGCGATCAGCTCGGCGACGTAGCTCCACCGCCCGATCAGCGACGTGCGCTGACACAGGTGCCCCAGCTCGTGGGCGAGCACCGCCTTCAGCTCGTTCCGCGACAGCAGGTTGACGAAGCCCATGCCGAGCACGAGGTGACGGCGCGGCCGCACGATCAGGTTCGCGAGCGAGATCTCGAACGTCACCGCGGCGCCGCAGCCGGCGGTCAGGAACACTCGATCGGGCATGCGCGCGCCGACCTCGTCGGCGATGCGGCGCAGGAACCCGAACAGCCGCGGATGATCGGCGGCGGTGATCGCGAGCCCGCTCGGCGGCGCCGGCCGCCGCACCGCGAACAGCGACGCGATCAGGTAGAACGCCATCGCCGCGCACAGCAGCGCGCCCGCGATCTCGCCACCGTTGTGATGCGGTCGCACCACCGCGGCGACGATCAGGCGATACGACGTCCAGCCCAGCCACGCGGTCAGCGCGACGTAGGCGCCGACGAAGCCGAGCAGCGCCAGGCCCGCGAGCCACGCCCGCACGCGGTACGTCGGCGGCGGTCGCCGCAGCGCCTCGGGCACACGCGCAGGTCCCTGGGGATACTCACCCGCCACCACCTCGTCCATCCCCCGAGGAAACTACGGCGCGCGGCCGCGCGTCAAGCCGTCGGTGCGTGGACGGCGACCTGCGCGATCGCCGGCGGCGTCAGCCGATCCTCGGCCCAGTACAGCTCGACGCGGTTCTTGCCCGCGCGCTTGGCGCGGTACAGCGCGCGATCGGCGCGGCGCACCAGATCTTCGGCGTTGCCGCGGCCGCTCTCGGGGTACGCGGCGATGCCGAACGACGCGGTCACCCGCAGCACCGGGCCGTCGGGGCCGGCGGCGATGCGGCGCTCGGCCAGGGTCGCGCGGATGCGCTCGGCCAGGGTCAGCGCGGCGACCAGCTCGGTGCGCGGCAGGATCACGACCAGCTCCTCGCCGCCGTAGCGCGCGGCGGTGTCGACGCCGCGCATCTCGCGCTTCACCACCGCGGCGACCTCGCGCAGCACCCGATCGCCGACCAGGTGACCGTGGGTGTCGTTCAGGTGCTTGAAGTCGTCGATGTCCATCATCACCACCGCGAACGGCGTGTTGAAGCGGCGGGCGCGCTCGATCTCCTCGTCGACGCGGGCGTCGAAGTAGCGCCGCACGAACAGCCCGGTCAGGCCGTCGACCATCGCCATCGTGTAGAGGTGCGCGTTCTGCAGCGCGCCGCCGACCTGCAACGCCAGCGACGCCAGGAGCCGCTGATCGGCGGCGGTGAACGCGGCGGCGACGCGGCTCTGCACCGCCAGCACGCCCTCGCACTCGCCGTGGACGAAGATCGGCACGCCGAGCCACGACCGCACGCCCTCGGTGCCGCCCGGCCCGACGTCGATGTCGCTGGTCGCGAGGTCGGCGATCGCCAGCGGCGCGAGGGTCTGGAGCACGCGGCCGCTGGCGCCGTCGCCGCGCGCGATCGACATCCGCGCGAAGTGATCGCGCTCGCGATCGTAGGCGTCGACGACGAACCGCTCGGTCTCGCGCTCGGCGCCGCGGTGGATGAGCGCCACGGTCTCGGCCGCGGGGATCGCGGCCACCGCCTGGCGGGCGACGGTGGCGACGACGTGGGGCAGCTCGATCGATCGCGCCAGCTCGCGCGCCGAGTGATCGAGCAGCTCGAGCTCGCGGATGCGCGCGTGCCAGCCGGTGCTCGCCCGCGCCAGCCGGTTGAAGATCAGGTTGACCAGCAGGTACGTCGAGCACAGGAGCGAGAAGCCGATCAGCCGATCGGTCGTGTAGAGCAGCGCGAGCACCGCGGCGAGCGGCAGGAGCGTCACCTCGGCGATCACGCCCGGCGCCGCCTGCTCGACGAGGAACCGCCCGAACGGCCGGCCGTCGAGGCGCTGCCGCAGGCCCTGCACCGCGTTGTGCGCGACCAGGAGCGCGACGCCGATCGCGGCGACCCGCAAGCACAGCCGCAGCTCGTCGCCGACCGCGAGCGCGGCCAGCGGCTGCAGCGCCCACGCGATCAGCGCGATCAACGCGCCGGTCATGCCGCCGAAGTAGAGCGCGTACGCCAGCCGATCGCGGCGATCGTCGGTCGGCACCAGCGCTCGACGCTCGGCGAGGATCCAGCGCGCGACCGCATCGGCGGTGAGCGCGATCGCGACCAGC
>JAYTAJ010000568.1:0-1618 GCA_043737575.1 Myxococcales bacterium
CACCGCCTGGAACGCGGTGCCCGCGCTCGCCAGCGCCGCGCCGACCATCGCCGCCGCGAGCACGCGCGGCAGGCGCACCTTCCAGAAGATCGTCCCGTCGGCGCCGTCGCTCCACAACGCCGACGGCGACAGCAGCGCCAGGCCGCGGCCGCCCAGCCCCGAGCCGACCAGCGGCGCCAGCATCAACAGCGCGCCGAGCCCGAGCACGCACGCGATCATCACCGTCGCCCAGCGCGCCCGGGTCAGCCGCGCGTGCGCGCCGACGAAGCTCACCGCGCCACCACGAACCGGCCGCCCTCGCCGTCGAGCGCGCCGACGTGGAGGGTGACGCCGAACGCCGCCGCGACCTGCGGATCGCCGAGCACGTCGGCGGGCCGACCGTCCGCGATCACGCGCCCGGCCGCGAGCGCGACGATGCGATCGGCGAAGCGCGCCGCGAGATCCAGATCGTGGGTGACGATCAGCACCGCCGCGCCGCGGCTGCGCTCCTCGACCAGCGCCCGCGCCACCGCGATCGCGTGGGCCGGATCGAGCGCGGCGGTCGGCTCGTCGAGGAGGATCGCGTCCGCGCCCTGACACAGCGCCTGGGCCAGCACGACGCGGCGACGCTCGCCGCCCGACAGCGTGTCGAACCGACGATCAGCCAGCGCGACGACGTCGCACCGCGCCAGCGCCGCCTGCGCCGCCGCCTCGTCCTCGGCGGAGTCGAGCCCCGGTCCGCGCTGCCGCGCGTAGCGTCCCATCAGCACGACCTCGAGCGCGGTGAACGGAAACGCCAGCTCGTAGCGCTGCGGCAGGTACGCCAGCGCCCGCGCCAGCGCCCGCCGCGGCGCCGTCGCCGGATCGCGATCGTCGACGCGCACCGTGCCGCCCGACGGTCGCAACAGCCCGGCCGCGAGCCGCGCCACCGTGGTCTTGCCCGCGCCGTTGGGGCCGATCAGCGCGACCAGCTCACCGCGCGCCACCGTCACCGACACGCCGCGCACGACCGGCGCCGCGCCGTAGCCGCAGGTGACGTCGACGAGCCCGATCACGCTGCGGTTGGTACCACGCCCTACCGCGCCAGCGCGGCTTCCAGCTCGGCCAGCGCCGCCGCGACCCGCGGCGATGGCGCCAGGAAGTACGGCGCCTTCAACACGCGGACATGACCGCTGACGATCGCGGGCACCGCCGCGAGCTCGGGCCGCGCCCGCCAGGTCGCCAGCGCGGTCGCCGGGTCGGCGGTGTACGACACGTCGAGGATCACGTCGGGCCCGGCCCGGATGATCTCCTCCGCCGACAGCTTCGGGTAGCGGACCGCCGCGCCCGCGAGCACGTTCTGCGCGCCCGTGATCGCCACCAGCTCGTCCATCCAGCTGCCGTTCGCCGCCGCGATCATGCCGCCCAGGCCGCCCGGCTCGCGGTCGATCACGATCAGCACGCGGCGATCGCGGCCGACCTTGCGCTGCCGCGCCTCGGTGATCACGCGATCGATCTCCTGGTGCAGCGCCGCGGCCTCGCGCTCCTTGCCGATCCGCGCCCCCACCGCGGTGAACGCCTTCTCCAGATCGGGCAGCGCGTGCATCGGGATCGTCACCACCTCGATCCCCGCGCCGCGCAGCGCCTTCGCCGCGTCGGC
>JAYTAJ010000569.1:0-3884 GCA_043737575.1 Myxococcales bacterium
CGCTCGCTGCGCTCGAGGATCTGCGCGCGCTCGCGCTTGGCAGCATCGCGCTTCGCCTCGTCGCGCGGCCCCAGCCACAGCCCATCACCCAGCGCCGCCGCCACCAGCAGGATCCCCAGCGACCACTTGCCCAGCCCACGCTCGAACGGATGTCGCCGACGCGACTCGCAGCGAAGCAGGGGCAGTGGTGAGCGGCTCATGAGATCAGATCAGCAACCGAGCCCGAACCGCGAATCTTCCCGATCAGGACTGCAACGCAGGTCCTGATCAGATCAACACATCAGCACAGCGGCTGATCGGGCGGGCACTTCGGCTTCACCTTGCGGCGACGCGCGTCGATCTCCGCCTGGACCTTGCGCTGCTGATCGCGGATCGCCGACTGGCGGGCCGCGACCTTGTCGCGATCGGACTGGTTCTGCGCCGCGAGCAGATCGCGGTCGGAGTCGTCCATCTGCTTGCTGAGATCGGCGAGTTGCACGCGGAAGCCCTCGACCTCGAGCTCGGCCTGGCGCTGCGCTTCCTGCGCCGCGTCCGCCTTCTTCTTCTCGACCAGGGCGCGCTCGTCGGCCTCGCGGGCCGCCTTCGCCGCCTTGTCCTTCTTCTCGTTGCTCTGGACCATGATCACGACCGCGATGATCGCGGCGACGACCGCGACGCTGACGGTGATCACCAGCCACACCGGGCGCTTCTTCGACGCCTCGACGCGGCGGATCTCCATCTCCTGCTGCAGGCGATGGGACTCGATCTGCGCCTGATGCTCGGCGCGGGCCCGCGCCTCGGCCTCCTGGATGCGCATCTGCTCCTCGCGGAGGCGCATCTCGGTCATCTCGCGCTCGTGGCGCGCGGCCTCCTCGGCGGCGCGGACCTTGGCCTGCTCGGCCTCCTCGGTGCGGCGCTCGGCGTCCATCTTCGCGCGGATGCGCGACTGCTCGGCGTCGCGCGCCGCGTCCTCTTCCTCTTTGACCCGGCTCTCCTCGATCGTGCGCAGCTCGCGCAGCGAAAAGAGCACCGAATTCTCACGCTTTTCAGGCTGGGCCATCGTGACTCGATCTTTATCACGCGCGATCTCGGCGGGCAACGGGCGACTCCGCTCGCTGCGCCGGCTCCGCCGCCGGGTTGCGGTCCCCGCGGCTCGGTGCGATACATCCCCGCCGCGTGGGATTCGTCGACCTCCACAATCACTGCCTCTTTGGCCTCGATGACGGGGCCCGGGATCTGGCGACCTCGCGCGCGATGCTGACCGCCCTCGACGCCCTGGGCTTCACCGCGGTCTTCGCAACGCCGCACCAGAAGGCCGGGCAGTTCTTGCCGACCCGTGCCGCGATCGATCAGGCGCTGGCCGAGGTCCGCGCCGCGGCGCCGCCCGGCACCCCGACCCTCCACCTCGGCTTCGAGAACATGTGGGACGATGTGTTCTTCGAGCGCTCGCAACGCGACGAGATCCCGTCCTACGACGACGGCGACGCGTTCCTGTTCGAGCTGCGGCCCCAGGTCATGCCGCCCGGGCTGACCGATCACCTGTTCCGCTTTCGCATGAGCGGCAAGGCGCCCGTGCTGGCGCACCCGGAGCGCTACGAGGCGCTGTGGGCCGACGACGGCCTCGCCGATCGACTGCGCCGCCAGTGCGCGTTCGTCGTCGATCTCGCCGCCCTCGCGGGCTACCACGGCAAGCCGCAGCAGAAGGCGGCCCGCCGCTTCGTCGAGGATGGCTGGGCCGCCGCGGTCGCCACCGACGCCCACACGGTCGAGGATGTCCGCACCGCCGCCGAGGGCGTCGCGTGGATCGAGAAGAAGCTCGGGGCCGCGACCGTCGAGCGTCTGCTCGACGACGGCCCGCGCGCGATCCTCCTCGGAGAGTTGCCCGAGTAGTCGCCCATGAAGCTCGCGATCAACCTGGCGCTCAGCGCCATCATGCTGGCGCTGTGTCTGTGGCTGGTCTGGCCCAACGAGCACGGCCGCCAAGCGCTCAGCGACACGCTCAACGGGCTGACCTGGAGCGGGTTCCTGCCCTACCTGCTCGGCTTCTACGGCCTCATCGCGATCGTCCACGTCTGTCGATCGTGGCGGTGGAACTACCTGCTCGCGCCGCTCGGCGTCCACGTCCCGTTCGGCCGCATGCTGGCGATCTCGTCGGCGGGGTTCGCGGCGATCCTGCTCTTGCCCGCGCGGCTCGGCGAGTTCGTCCGGCCCGCGCTGGTCCGCAAGAAAGGCGAGGTGTCGGCGTCGTCGGCGCTCGGCACCGTCGCGGTCGAGCGCATCGCCGACGGCGTGGTGGTGTCGATCATCGTCATCGCGACGTTCTTCTCGCTGCAGCGCCCCGACTCGCCGCGGTGGATGATGCCGACCGCGTACCTCGCGCTGGCCGGCTTCTCGGTGCTGATGCTGTTCCTGGTGTTCGCGATGTGGCGGCCGACCCCGACGGTGCGGTTCGCGCTCAAGCTCACGCTGCTGCCGCGGTTCGCGCCGCGCATCGCCGGCATCATCGAGGAGAAGGTCGTCGAGATGATCCGCGGCTTCGCGGTGCTGAAGGACGTCCGCAACCTGGCGAAGTTCGGCGCCTGGAGCGCGCTCTACTGGATCGCCAACGGCACCGCGACGTGGCTGCTCGCCCAGGGGCTCGGGCTGCCGCTGTCGATCACGGGCGCGTTCGCGACGATGGGCCTGGTCGCGGTCGGCATCAGCCTGCCCAACGCCCCCGGCCTGGTCGGGCAGTTCCAGTGGCTGACGATGCTCGGCGTGTCGCTGCAGCTCGGCAAGCAGGTCGATCCCGGCTCGACCGTGTGGCTGCTCGACAGCGCGGGCAAGATCGACCAGCACGCGCCGCTGTACGGCCAGGTGCTGACGTTCGCGATCTTCATCCACGGCCTGCAGGTGATCTGGTACGTCGGCGCGGGCCTCGCCGCGATCGCGTCGCCCCACGTGTCGTTCCACGACCTGTGGGCATCGCGAAAACTGGCCCCGGAGCCAGCGCCGAGCGACGATCCGGCGTCGTGAAGCGCGCCCTCGCCTGGTTCCTCGCTGCGCTGGTCCTGGCGCTGACCGCCGCTCCGCCGCTCGCGGAGGCCCGCAGCCAGCTGACGTTCGCGTACCCGGTCGACAAGGTGTTCGCGGCGTCGGTGCGGTTCCTGCGCGTCGACGAGGACGCGACGATCGTCGAGAAGGACGCCGAGTCGGGCTACGTGATCTTCGAGGTCACGGACCCCGCGGGCAAGACCTACCGCGGCGCCCTCGAGCTGGTCAGCGGCGACAAGGACGGCCGGCCGGTGGTGACGGTGGTCATCACGCTGACCGATCGGCCCGACTACCTCGAGGCGACGATGCTCGAGCGGCTGCGTCGCAAGCTGCGGGCCGAGCTGGGCGACGAACCGCCCGCGCCGCCGCCGAAGCCGCGCCCGGGTCCGGTCAAGCCGAAGACGTCCGAGCCCGACGCGCCGCCGCCCGCGTGATCGCTGCGCTGATCCGCCCATGGGGGTGGCTCGTAACCCGTCCCATGCGCACCTGGCGGATCGACGCCAACGGTCGCGTGTGTCATTCCTTGGGGTAACTCGCAGCCGCCATGTCGATCGATCTCCCGACCCTCTTGCCGCTGTACGCGCTCGGCGCCCTCGCCGAGGATGAGGCGCGGCTGATCGAGCAGGCAGTGGCGCGCGATCCGAAACTGCAGCACGAGCTGGTCGCGCATCGCCAGGCCGCCCATGCGCTGATCGCGGGGCTGGCGCCGATCGCGCCGCCGCCGTACCTGCTCGAGCGACTCCTGGCGTCGGTCGGCGGCGGCCCGTTCGAGCGCTTCGCCGATCGGTTCGCCGCGATGTTCGACGTCGCCACCGCGCGCGCCCGCGAGCTGCTCGGCTGGATCCACGATCCGGCGAAGTGGCATCCGGCGA
>JAYTAJ010000570.1:0-1617 GCA_043737575.1 Myxococcales bacterium
GGTCGTGCAGGCGACCGACGATCGGGTCGCGGTCACGCTCTACGACGAGAACCACCGCCGCGAGGGCGTGCGCACCGTGATGATCGGCCGCGACGGCACGGTCGATGACGCGACCCGCGAGCAGCTCGAGCGCATGCTGCGGTGCAAGCGCACCAACCGCCACCGCACGATGGATCGCGGGATGCTCGCGATGCTCGCCGACGTCGCGGCCCAGTACCCGGGCAAGACGATCGAGTACGTCTCGGCGTTCCGCGCGGTCGATCCGCCGAAGTCGAACCACCGCCACGGCCGCGCCTTCGACTTCCGCGTCCGCGGCGTGTCGCTGGTCGAGGTCCGCGACTACGTCTGGACCCACCACCAGAACCTCGGCCTCGGCTGGTATCCGAAGAGCAACTTCCTCCACATGGATCATCGGCCGGGGCAGAAGGACTACGCCTGGACGCAGATCGGCGGCACCGAGCACGGCAATCCGTACTGGTCGGTGAAGGCGCGGCGCGGTGACGCCCCCGCGCCGCGCGAGCGCACGCGGCTCCCGGGCTCGTGAGCTACGGCGTCCAGGTCAAGGTCGGGCCGACCACGCGGTAGGCGGTCGGCGTGACGACCAGCGCGATCAGATCGTAGACGCCCGCAGGGATGGCGGCGCCGTCGGTGGTGAGGCCGGAGAACGGATAGCTCCGCGCGATCGGCGTGAACTCGCCGGGCACCGTCGACTCGGCGAAGACCAGCTCGTCGCCGTCGATCGCGCGATCGGGATCGACCGCGTACCGCACCTGCAGCACCGAGCGCGTCACGGTCCGGACCGTGATCATGCCGGGCGCGTCGAGGACGATCGGCGCGGTCGGCATGCGGATGCCCTGCACGACGATCAGGTGCAGATCGTCGGGGACGATCGGCCGCCCGTCGCAGCCGCCGACCGCGCCGACGTCGCCGCCGACCCGGTAGTTGGCGGGTGGCGCGCCCGCGCCGTCCCACACCAGCTGCTGATCCTCGAGGTTCGCGGGCGGCAGCGCGAACCGATCGTCGCTGTCGGTCGCGACCGCCTCGAGGCGCACCGACGCGCCGCCGGTCCCGTCCGCGGTCCACGCCACCGTGACGGTGCCGCCCGGGATCAGCTCGGCGAAGCCCGCGGGCGCGGTCAGCACGAACGAGTCGGCGGTCGGACACACGACGTCGTCGCCGCCGCATGCGGCGAGCCCGACGAGGATCCAGGCATGGCGCACCGGTGCAGGCTACCAGATGCGCAGCGCGTTGCCGTCCCACGCGGCGCGGCGGTCGTCGCGATGCACGCGCGCCCACGCGAAGTCGGCGACCAGCTCGTCGGGGCGGCGCGGCGCATCGGTCACCGCGAGGCCGCAGCCGTGGGCGAGCACACCGCACAGCTCGTCGCCGCGGTAGCGCGGCCGCAGCACGCTCGCCGGGATCGAGCCGTGCAGCTTGGCGAGCTTGTCGCCCTCGGCGGCGAGCAAGAGCAGGTGGTGGCGGTAGGTCGGCGCCGGATAGCCGAGGGCACGGCCGATCAGCACCTGGGTCGCGGTCGACGGCGCGATGTCGTGGCCGCGCACCACACGGTCGACGCCGCTGGCGTGATCGTCGACGACGACCGCGAGCTGGTACGCG
>JAYTAJ010000571.1:0-20241 GCA_043737575.1 Myxococcales bacterium
GCGCGAGATCCTGGCGCTTGCCAAGCGGTATTCCAAGGACGCGCTGCGGATCGCGACCGTCGACGAACGCACGCAGCACGTCGACATCGACTACCAGGCGATGGTGATCGCGCCGCGCGAGCGCGAGCTGGCGGTGGTGAACGTGCTGCGCCACATCGACACCGGCAGCGCGCTGGTGTTCTGCGCGACCCGCGACGGCGTCACTCACCTCGCCGCCAACATGAACGAGCGCGGCTTCTCGGTGGTCGCGCTGTCGGGCGAGCTGTCGCAGGCCGAGCGCACTCGCGCGCTGCAGGCGCTGCGCGACGGCCGGGCTCGGGTCTGCATCGCCACCGACGTCGCGGCCCGCGGCCTCGATCTGCCCGACCTCGGGCTGGTGGTCCACGCCGATCTGCCGCAGAACGGCCAGGTGCTGCTGCACCGCAGCGGCCGCACCGGCCGCGCCGGCAAGAAGGGCATCTCGATCGTGCTGGTGCCGGGGCCGGCGCGGCGCCACTCCGAGCGGCTGTTCGCGAGCGCCAACGTCCGGCCGCGCTGGGTCCAGCCGCCGACCGCCGATCAGATCAAGACCGGCGACGCCACGCGCCTGGTCACCGAGATCGCGGCGCTGGCGGGTGAGGCCAGCGACGAGGAGCGCGCCGCGGCCCAGACCATCCTGGCGCTGCGCACCCCCGAGCAGCTCGCGGTGACGCTGGTGCGCTGGCATCGCGCCCGCCTGCCCGCGCCCGAGGAGCTGAGCGTGATCGGCGTGCCGCCGCCGCGGCCGCCGCGGTTCGAGCGTCCCAACCGGCCGCAGTTCACGCCGCCGCCGCGCGCGTCGAACGTCATCGACGGCGAGCCGGTGTGGTTCTCGATCGACGTCGGCCGGATGCGCAACGCCGATCCGCGCTGGCTGATCCCGGTCATCTGCGATCGCGGCGGCATCACCAAGGCCGAGATCGGCGCGATCCGGGTGCTGCCGCGCGAGACCCGCTTCCAGATCTTCGCCCACGCCGCCGAGCACTTCGATCACACCGCGTCGCAGCCGCCCAAGGACCACCCCGATCGGACCGTGCGCACCGCCCGCATCGGCCGCGCCCCGGTGTTCGAGGAGCCGCGGACGCCCGACGCCGCCGAGCGTCCGGATCGCGGACCGCCACCGCGCCGCGCCGCGCCGCCGCCGCGCCGTCCCCGGACCTGACCGCCGCTATATCTAGCCAAAGCTCGCGCTGAAGGCCCAGCTTTGGCTAGCTATGCGTCCGGCAAATGTAGCCAGAACCTTGCGAGAAATCTGAGTTATGGCTACTTATAGCGAGTGGCCCAGCTCATCGCCCGTCACCGCGAGCGCGGCGCGATCGACGAGACCCTGGCCTCGCCCGAGGCCGAGCTGGTCGTCGTGTACGGCCGCCGCCGCGTCGGCAAGACCTTCCTGATCCGCGAGGCCTACGGCCCGACGATCTGCTTCGAGCTGGTCGGGATCCACGGCGCCGACCTCGCGATCCAGCTCCGCGGGTTCGCCGCCGCGCTCGGCCAGGCCAGCGCCGCCGTCGCGCCGCCGACGCCGCCCGACGACTGGCACCAGGCGTTCAGCCAGCTCACCGCGTTCCTCACCGCGCGTCTGCCGCGGCGCAAGCCCAAGCAGGTGGTGTTCTTCGACGAGGTGCCGTGGCTGGCGTCGCGCCGCTCGGGCTTCTTGTCGGCGTTCGAGCACTTCTGGAACGCGTGGGCGTCGCGGCAACCGCGGCTGGTCGTGGTGCTGTGCGGCTCGGCGGCGTCGTGGATGCTGGAGAAGATCGTCCGCGAGCGCGGCGGGCTCCACCACCGCGTGACGCGGCGGCTGCGGGTCGAGCCGTTCTCGCTGGCCGACGCCGAGGCGCTGCTGCACGCGCGCGGCGTCGACCTCGGCGCCTACCAGACCGCCGAGCTGTACATGGCGCTGGGCGGCGTGCCGCACTACCTCGCCCAGGTCCGCCCCGGCGAGTCGGCGGCGCAGAGCATCGATCGCCTGTGCTTCGCGCGCGACGGGTTCTTGCGCACCGAGCTGGCGAACCTCTACGGCGCGCTGTTCGATCGCGCCGAGCGTCACGAGGCGGTGGTGCGCGCGCTCGCGGCGCATCGCCGGGGCCTGACCCGCACCGCGCTGCTCGCCGCCGCCGCGCTCGGCTCCGGCGGCGCCGCGACCAAGGTGCTCGACGAGCTCGAGGAGTCGGGCTTCATCCTCCAGGTGCCGCGGATCGAGCGCGCCAAGCGCGACGCGGTGTACTGGCTCGCCGACGAGTACTCGCTGTTCTACCTGACCTGGATCGAGCGTCACCGCGGCGGCGCCGACGGCGCCTGGATGCGCAAGCAGGGCACCCCGGCGTGGCGGGCATGGACCGGGCTCGCGTTCGAGGCGCTGTGCCTCAAGCACGTCGCCGAGCTCAAGCGCGCGCTCGGCATCGCCGGGGTCGAGACCGTCGAGGGTGCGTGGGCGCAACGCGCCGATCGCGCGGGTCACGACGGCGCGCAGATCGATCTGGTGATCGATCGCAAGGATCGCAGCATCAACCTGTGCGAGATGAAGTTCTCCGAGGCCGAGTTGGTGGTCGACAAGGCCTACGCCCGCGAGCTGACGCACAAGCGCGACGTGTTTCGCGCCGCGACCAAGACCCGCAAGGCGCTCTTCATCACGCTGGTCACCACCTACGGCGTGCGCGACAACGAGCACGCGCGCGGGCTGGTGAGCCACTCGATCACGATCGAGGCGCTGTTCGGCCGCGACGGCGCGGCGGCGGCGCGGTGATGCAGTAGTGCTACGTTCCGCGGCCATGAAGCGACTGTTCGCCGTGGCCGCCCTGCTCGTCGCTTGCACCACTACTCCGACGCAGCTCGGGTCGCGCGACGAGGCCATCATCGGCGGCTCGGCGTCGCCGAACGATCACGCGGTGGTGCTCCTGGCGTCGTATCCGCCCAACCGCTCGGTGCTCGCAACCTGCACCGCGATCGTGATCTCGCCGACCGTGCTGGTCACCGCCGCGCATTGCGTCGACACGCCCAACCACCCCAACTACCTGTACGGCGTGTTCCTCGGCGAGGACGCGTCGATCTATCCGCGCCTGGTCGACCTCGAGCCCCACCTGCTCGCGATCCGCGAGGTCCACGCCCATCCTCTGTACAACACCAGCCCGCCGTTCCGCGCCGACATCGGCGTCGCGATCCTCGCCGAGCCGCTCACCACTGTCACGCCGCTCGCGCTGTGGCGCGCGCCGCTCGGGCCGCTGGTCGGCGGCCCGGCGCGCATCGTCGGCTACGGCCAGCAGGTGGTCGGCACGGCCAACGCGATCCGCCGCCAGGCCACCACGGTCGTCGCCGGCATCGATCAGGGCGACACCGTGCGGGTCGGCGACCCCGGCCACGTGACCTGCCTCGGCGACTCGGGCGGCCCGGCGCTGGTCGACAACGGCGACGGCACCGAGGTGCTGATCGGCGTCGACTCCTACGCCGACAACGGCCGCTGCGATCTGCCCGCGCACTTCCGCCGCGTCGACTTCTACCAGGAGTTCCTCGACCGCTACACCGGCGACTCGCCGCCCGCGATCGACGCGGGCGTCACCGCGCCCGACGCCGGCACCGACGGTGGCAGCGACGACGGCAGCTGCTCGGCCGGCGGCGCCGCGTCGTGGCCGCTCGCGCTCGGGCTGGCGCTGGTGCTCGCGCGCCGCCGCCGATCGCTCAGCTGAGCTTCACCAGCTGCTTGCCGAGGTTCTTGCCCTGGAGCAGCCCGAGGAACGCCTCGGGCGCCGCCGCCAGGCCCGACGCGATCGTCTCGCGGTACGTCAGCGTGCCCGCGGCGACCAGCGCGCCGAGCTCGCGTAGCGCGGTCGGCCACAGGTCGAGGTGCTCGCTGACGATGAAGCCCTCGAGGCGCAGGCGATTGACCAGCAGGAGCTGCGGCATCGCCATCGGGGTCGGCGCGCCGCTGTAGCTCGCGATCATCCCGCACAGCGCGATGCGGCCGAACGCGTTCATGCGCAGCATCACCGCGTCGAGGACCACGCCGCCGACGTTCTCGAAGTAGCCGTCGATGCCGGCCGGGCACGCCTGCTTGAGCGCGGCGGCCAGCGCGCGGACGTCGCGGTGGGCCTTGTAGTCGACGCAGGCGTCGAAGCCGAGGTCGTCGACGACGTGGCGGCACTTGTCGGGGCCGCCGGCGATCCCGACCGCGCGGGCGCCGCGCTGCTTCGCGAGCTGACCGACCACGCTACCGACCGCGCCGGCCGCGGCGCTGACCACGACGGTCTGTCCGGATTTCGGACCGATGATGCGATCGAGGCCGTACCACGCGGTCACGCCCGGCATGCCGACCGGCCCGAGGTACGCCGACAGCGGCACGACGCGGGTATCGACCTGCTGCAGCGGCGCGCGGCCGACGTCGACGATCGTGTGCTCCTGCCAGCCACCCATGCCGACCACGTGCTCGCCCACCGCGAACGCGGGCGAGCGCGACTCGACGATCTCGCCGACGGTGCCGCCGAGCATCACCGCGTCGAGCGGCTGCGGCGCGGCGTAGCTCTTGGCGTCGCTCATCCGCCCGCGCATGTAGGGATCGAGGCTGAGGTAGTGGTTGCGCACCAGCACCTGGCCGTCGGTGAGCGCGGGCAGCGGCCGCTCGACCAGCGCGAAGTTGGCGGCGGTCGGCTCGCCGGTCGGGCGCGACACGAGGATGATCTGGCGGTTGTTCATGAGCGGGTTCCTGGCGCGAGGGAGGGCATGCCGAGCGCGGCGCGGACCGCGCGAAACTCCGGCGTCCACGCGCCCGCGCGATCGCGGACGGTGAGCGTGTGCGTCGTCGTCGGTCCGGCGCCGCCGAGCACGTCGACCGCGATCAGCGCGGCCTTGCCCTCGCGCGGCACGATCTCCCAGTGGCCGCGGATCGCCAGGCCGGCCGCGGCGGCGCCGTCGACGACGCGATCGCGCTCGAGCGTCGACGTGCACACGACGACCGTGCCGCCCGGCGCGAGCACCGCCGCCGCCGCCGCGAGGTAGGCCTCGACGCCACCGCGCAGCTCGAAGCGACACGGCGCGGCGTGGGGCTTGGCCGACTCGGTGCCGGTGCCGCGCGGGAAGTACGGCGGCGTGCCGGTCACCAGCTCGAAGCGCCCCAGCGGGTCGACGCCGTCGCGGAGATCGCCGACGACGATCCGGCAGCGATCGGCGCAGCCGTTGTACGCGATCGATCGCGCGCCCAGCGCCGCGCGATCGGCCTGGGCCTCGACGCCGGTCACGTCGGCGCGCGGCAGCCGCCACGCCACCGCGAGCAGCACGCTGCCGAGGCCGCAGCCGAGATCGAGCGCGCGGATCGGCGTCGTCGGATCGCGATCGCGGGTCGCGACCCACGCGGTCACCAGATCGTCGAGGCTCCAGCGGTGGCCGCGCAGCTTCTGGAACACCCGCCAGTCGCCGGTCAGGTAGCAGAGATCCTCGTCGGCCGCGGGCGCCAGCTCGGCGCGGCCCTGGTCGCCCGCGGGCGCGGGCCCGGGCGCGGTCCAGCCCGGCGGGCGTCGCGCCACGCGCACGATGCCGGTCGACATGCGCGGACTGTAACCCGTCGGCTCGCCGCGGCATCGCAGCTTCATGGCCCTGTCTCCCGGAAAGCGCGTCGAGGTGTTCTTCGACGGCGCGTGTCCGCTGTGCATGCGCGAGATCCGCATGCTGCGGCGCCGCGATCGTCACGCTCGCATCGAGTTCACCGATCTGGCCGCGGTCGGCTTCGATCCCGCCGCCTACGGCAAGGATCGCGACACGCTCATGGCCCGGATCCACGGCCGCCGGCCCGACGGCTCGTGGATCGAAGGCGTCGAGGTGTTCCGCCAGCTCTACGCCGCGATCGGCTTCGGCTGGCTGGTCGCGATCACCCGACTCCCTGGCCTCTCGCACCTGCTGCGCGGCGGGTATCACCTGTTCGCCAAGCATCGCCTGCGCCTCACCGGCCGCTGCGCCGCCGACGGCAGCTGCGCAGTTCCGAGCGCGCCCTCGGCGTGATCGGTACCATGCGCCATGGCCGACCAGCTCGCGACCCTGCTCGTCTCGTGTCCGGATCGCAAGGGCATCGTCGCCTCGCTGGCCCAGGTGCTGTACGGCCACGGCGCCAACATCCTCGATGCCGATCAGCACACCGACCCGGTCGCCGGCATGTTCTTTCAGCGCATCCGCTTCGATCTGACGTCGCTCAACACCGACAAGGTCTCCCTCGAGCACGGCATCGGCGAGGTCGCGCTGCGGTTCGGCATGGCGTGGCGGCTGGCGTACGGTCAGCGGGTGCGGCGCGTCGCGATCTTCGTGTCGCGCTACGACCACTGCCTGTGGGACCTGTTGATCCGCCACCGCGCCGGTGAGCTCGCGTGCGAGCTGGCGATGGTGGTGTCGAACCACGACGACCTCGCGCCGGTCGCGGCCCACTTCGGCGTGCCGTTCCATCACGTCCCGATCACCGCGGCCACCCGCGAGGCGCAAGAGGCGGTGCAGCGGGCGCTGCTCGACGCGGCCGGCGTCGAGCTGGTGGTGCTCGCGCGCTACATGCAGATCTTGTCGCCCGGGTTCGTCACCCACTATCCGGCGCGCATCATCAACATCCACCACTCGTTCCTGCCGGCGTTCGTCGGCGCCAACCCGTACCGCCAGGCCTGCGAGCGCGGCGTGAAGCTGGTCGGTGCGACCGCGCACTACGTGACCGAGCAGCTCGACGAAGGGCCGATCATCGAGCAGGGCGTGGTGCGGTGCTCGCACCGCGACACCGTCGACGATCTGGTGCGCAAGGGCCGCGATCTCGAGAAGGTCGTGCTGGCGGCCGCGGTGCGCTGGCACCTGGAAGACCGGGTGTTGCCCTACGCCGGCAAGACCGTCGTCTTCGATTGAACCTCGGTGACCTCGTCGGCCACCCCGGTCAAGCCGCGTGCGGCGCCGCGAGCCCCCCGCGGCCGCGCTCGATCGGCAGCAGCAACGTGAAGCACGCGCCGAGCCCGGGGCCATCGCTGTGGGCGACGAGGGAGCCGCCCATCTCGTGCGCGGCCAACGCGGCGCTGTGGAGACCGAAGCCATGCCCATCGGTCTTGGTCGTGAAGCCGTGGTTGAAGATGCGGAGCAGGTTCGACGGTGAGATCCCGATGCCGTTGTCGACCACGTCGATCCGGATCATCTGGTCGCCCTGCGCGGCGATGCACAGCTGGAGCTGGGCGGCGGCCCCGAGGCTTGCGGCGGCTTGCTTGGCGTTGTTGATCAGGTTGATCAGGATCTGGATGACCTTGTGGCGATCGAGCTTCGGCTGAGCTGTCGGGGCGTACTGGCGCACGACCGCGATCGCTTCGGTCGCGCCACCGACGGAGATCCGCAGCGCGTCCTCCATGACCTCGTCCAGCGCGATGTGCTCGTCGAGATCGACGTCGACCTTGGCGTAGGTCTGCTGGGTCTTCACGATCCGCTTGATGTCGTCGATGTCACGGCTGAGCGATTGCATCTCCTCGAGCATGGACCGGCGTTCCTCCAGGAGACTCTCGCCGAGCTCGACCAGGTAGGCGGGAATCAGCTTGCCGCGCTTGTCGACCCGCAGGTACTGACCGAGATCATCCGCGTGCTCGCGCAGCAACGCATTCGTCTTCGCCAGCTGGGGGATCCGCGAGGCGCGCAGCCGGCCGGCGATGAGCGCCGCCGACACGTTGACGCTGTTGAGGACGTTGCCGACGTTGTGCAGCACGTTGCTCGCGACCTCGGCCATACCGGCCTGGCGCGACGCAGCGACCAGGCGGGCCTGGCTGGTGTGGAGCTCGTGGGTGCGCTCTTCGACGCGAGTCTCGAGGTCGGCGCGAGCCGCCTCGAGTGACTTGAGCTGCTCCCCGATCTTGGCGTCGCGAACCTGGATGCTGCCGAGCATCGCCGAGAACCCGGTCACGAGGCGCCCGATCTCGTCGGCGCCCGCCCTCGGCAGCGACACGTCGAGATTGCCGCGCTCCAGCTGCGACACCACGCCGGTCAACGCGTTCAAGGGCCGCAGCACGCGGTGGGTGACCACCAGCGAGATGCCGACGAACACGATCGCGAGCCCGAACCCGATGAGGGCGTTCGTCGCGATGGTCGAACGCAGCTGGGTGCGGATCGCCCTGGTGTCGTAGCCGAGGCGGAACTGCCACGAGTTCCCGCCATCGCGCATCCGCATCGGCGCGATCCAGAACTCCTGGTGGGGCTCGGACAGCTCGATGAGCGTGGGCGCGGTCAGGACCGGGACGTCGAGCCCAGGGCCGTCCGGTGGGTTCGACAGCACCACCCGGCCAGTGCCGTCGACGATCTGCCAGGCGACGAAGTCGGGCTCGCGCGCGATGCCCGACAGCATCTCGAACGGCCACACCTGGTCGTAGTACCCGGTCTCGATCTGCGACGCGGCCGTGATCGTGAGCACCCGCTTGTGGATCTGCAGGCGCGCCAGCGAATTCTTTGCCTCGCGATAGCTCACGATCGCCGTCAACGACACCGTACAGAACAGCAGCGAGAACAGTGACAGTAGGTAGATCTTCCAGAACAGCTTCATCGTCGTTGAGCCGGGAACAAGAGCGTGCTCGCCATCTCGTTCCCGTGGAGGTTGCCGATGCCGGTGACGTGGCCCTGCTCGCCCCACGAGAACACGCCGAGCCATGGCAGCTCGCGGCCCATCGACTCCGACACCAGGTAGCCCATGTTCGGTCGGTTCTCGCGCGGGATGGTCTCGAGCGCTCCGCCGCAATAGAAGAACAGGCCGGCGACCGCGTCGATCCCCGCGGCATCGTTCTTGGCCTGGCGCGGCAGCTGCGCAAAGCGATTCAGCAGGATGTTCCAGCTGCCTTCACCGAGGTTGAGCGTCTCGCCGACCGCGACGTTCGCGCCGACGTGCAGCGCCCCGGGGTAGGTCGACTGGTCGGGATGCGGGTGCGGATGGACGAACTGGGTCTGGGTGACGCCGTTGCCGCTGACGTTGCGCGACAGCGGATGGAGCGCGCACCACACCAGCATGTTGTCGCCGCGGGCCATCGCCTCCTTCAGGCCGCCGCCGAGCCATTCGTCGTACACGTCGACCGCCGGCCGGCCGTCGATCGTCCGGATCAGGCGCGGCGCGGCGTCGGTGATCACCCCCGACTTCGTGGTCGAGCGCTCGAACCCGCCGCCGTAGGCCCACCCGAACGGCGCGGGCGTGTAGAACACGGCCACGGCGGCGCCCGCGGTGATCACGCGATCGCCGACGACGATCGACCACTCCAGGCCCGGGGTGAGCATGTACTTGCCGATGTCCTTCGATGGCCCGGCCGCGGTCCCACCGATCACCGGGACATCCAGGCCGACCTCCTCGGTGATCGCCGCGAGGGCCTTCTCCTCGCTCCGCAGGGTGGGAACGATCAACACCATCGACGGCTTGTCTGCCAGGGTGCGCCCGGCTTCAGCGACGGCGCGACGGTAGGCCAACCGCGCCGCCTCACCCTCGCGACCCGGAGGGACCTCGTCGAACCCGGCACCGCCGATGCCCGTGGTCATGCCGGGGACCTTGAGGACGAGCACGCCCACCACGCCGTCGGGCGAGCTGTGGTAGCCGTCAGCGGTCAGCAGCCCGTCGTGCGACGTCATCCCGATGACCCGGCGGCGCGGATCGGCGCCGTGGAGGGCCGCGAGGATCTGCGCGGGATGGTGCTGCGGGGTGTAGGAGACGAACGTCAGGTCGACCGGCCCCTCGATCCCGGCTTCCGCTGGTCTCAGCGCCTCCCGGACCGCGGTCTGGGTGCTCGGCGCGATCGACCAGCCGACGCCGGAGGAGCCACCCGGGGACGACCGGCTCCGACCTCCGAAGGTCTTCTCGCCCGCGGCTCGCGCCCCGGCGTCGTGGTGCGTTTCATTCGAACAACCGCACGTCACCAGCAGGGACGCGACGACGAGCTTCGGCAATAGCGTGGACATGGAAATCGCTCCTTCGGGGTCGCGCGTCCCCTCGACATCGATTCGACCGCTGTGGCGCGAGATCGAGCCCGCCCACCTCATCGCTACCCCACGGCGCGCTTCAGTTCTCCCCCCCTCGGTCGAGACGAGACCCATGAAGACTGCCCTCGGTCTGGCGCTGTTTTTCTCGCTCGGTGCCCCCGCCGCGTTCGCCGAGCGCGCACCCGACGCCACGACACCGGTCACGGTCCATCCGATGGTCGAGATCGGCATCGGCTCCACGTTCGTGGCGCGTGGCGTGCCCCAGTACAGCGACCGGACCGCGCTCGCGACGCTCAACCGGGCGGTGATCACCCTCGACGGCCTTGGACCGGGATCGCTGACGATCGGCTGTTCCCATCAGGCCGCGCTCACCCACACCGCGATGCAGAGCGGCACCGGAGGCAAATCGCCGCAGTTCGATCCGATGGTCTCCTACGGGATGCGCCTCGGGCGGGTCGAGGCCTCCGCCGGCTACGTCGTCCACGTCTGGCCGGCCTGGGCCGACCATCCCGACGGCATGCACGAGATCCAGCTCAAGGCCGCCGTCGAAGGCCTGGTCGTCCGGCCCGCCATCGAGGTCGATGCCGAGTTCGTCCGGATGCATGGCGTGTACGCCAACGCCAGCGTCACCAAGACGTTCACCTCGGGCGCGGTCGCCGTGACGCCCGGCTTGGTCGTCGGCGTCCACGGCTACGACAAGCCGTTCGGCGGGACGTTCGACGTGCCGTTCGCGCTCCGCGAGGTCACGGCGAACGTCCACGCGAAATGGAAGATCTCGCCCCCGTTCTATCTGGCGGTTCGGGCCGGGTACTCCTACACCGGCATCCAGAACTGGTGGATGGAGCCGTCGGTGATCGGACGCAGCACACCGTCGTTGACGCTCGCCTTCGGCGCCGCCGACTGAGCCGCGGCTCGGTGCCGCCGGTGCCCGCCGCGGCCCATCGCGAGGTCTTCCCCATGGGTCGCTGCTCCCACCGCGGTTCGCGGCGGAGCAGCGCCTCTCCGACGCCTCAGGCGGGCGGCGGCGTGCGCTTCTTGCGGCGCCGCGGCACCGCGAAGAACGCGACCGCGACGACGACGATCGGCAGCCCGGTGCCGAGCGCGGTCTGCGGCGACGCCTGGCCACCGCGGCCACCGCAGCAGCAGCCCTGACACGGCGGCACCGAGCCACCGCCGCTCGGGTTCTTCCAGTCGGGGTTGGGGACGATCTGGGTCTCGCCCGACGTCTGGGCCTGGCTCCGCACGTTGATGTCGCGCACGCCATTCGCGACGGCGATCTTGTAGACGTTGTCCGAGACCCGGGTCGCCCCATCGATGACCCAGTGCATGCCCGACAGCGCGCCCTGGTGCGACAGGAAGTAGGAGAACGACGTCAGTGGCAGCAGCCGTCCGGTCGCCGGGTCCTGGTACAGCGCGTAGACGTCGAGCGTCGGCACCACCGTCGCCGCCGCCGCGGCGCCCAGCTCCGACACCACCGCGTGGGTGGCGTTCGACGGATTGCTCTCGGACTTCAGGCGCGCCAGCGTCGCGAGCGCGCGGTAGCGGCGATAGACCGGCTCCGGCAGGTAGCGCAGGATCGGCGGCAGCTCGACGCGCGGCAGATCGCTCCACAGCTTGGGATCGCGGAGCGCGGGCTCGCGGGCCACGAGCTGCAGCTCCTGGGGATTGAACCGCACCTGACCCGAGCCGTAGTACTCGCCGCCGAAGATCATCCCCTCGTAGCCGATCGCCTCGCCGGCGCCGCTGGTCACGAGATCCGCGCCCGTGACCCCGCCCTCGATGTCCTCGGGCATGTTGCGCGCCATGCCGATCAGGTAGACGTCGACCGGCCGACCCGGCGGCAGCCCGAGGCCGCGCAGGTCGATCGCCGCGATGTCCTCGGTGATCGACAGCTCGCTGAAGTCGAAGTTGTTCCAGGTGCCGCGGGTCTCGAAGTCGACGTCGAGCGACGACGATCCGGTCAGGTCGACGCTGAGGCACTGGTGCCGGCCGTGCAGCGTCACGCACCCGACGGTCGCGAGATCCGCCGCGGTCGGCACCCCGAACGCGCACCGCTCGGCCGAGTTGAGCGTCCACGGGAAGTGGATCGCGCCGGTGGTGCCGGCGTTGATCACGCTCGAGTTGGTCACCGCGCTGCCGCCGCGGACGTCGAGCCACGCGCTCGCGAGGTCGCCGCTGATGTCGCCGATCTGCGCGCCCCACTTCGCGATCCGGAACCGCGCGATCAGATCGTTCACCGCGATGTTCTTGTCGGAGTTGTTCTCGACCCGCACCACCAGCTCGTTGACGACCGGCGTGCCGCTGGGCGCGCCCCGCACCTGCGTCGTCATCGCGTCGAGCACGTAGTTGGTGGCGCCGGTCGGGTTGTGGATGATGCCGAGGCCGACGTTGGTCTCGACGCGGATCGCGGTGCACGCGCCGGTCGCGGGCGCGTCGAACATGCCGCCACCCCGGGTCCGGAACGAGCCCCAGGTCGTCGCCGCGGGAGCGTCGACCTGGCTCGCGTCGTTCGGCGAGCTGGTGAACGCGAAGGCGCGCGGCCAGTGGAAGATGCCGAAGGTGCCCGCGGTGTCGATCGTGGCGTCGAACGCCATCGCGGTGCCGGGCGCGAGGCCCTGGGCGAAGCGGGTCGCACCCGCGACGACCGGGATGCGGACCTGCACCGTCCACACGCCGCTCGCCAGCTTCCACGCGCGCAGGCTCTGATCGAGCCACGGCGTCACCACGTTGCCGGGGTGACACGGGTCGTTGACGTCGACGATCGACGAGTCGTTGCAGTAGATGTACGGACCGGTCGGCTGCTCGGTGAAGACCTTGTAGTGGCCCCCGGTCGCGGCGGCCGCGCACACCGCGTCGTCGTCGCTCGCGCACTCGGTGACCGCGGTGATGGTGCCGCCCGGGGTCGGCGGCAGCCGGACCCGGAGGACCTTGCCCATCTGGCCGCTCGGCTTCAGCGCGATGCGCAAGGTCCGCGGACCGGCGGTGTCACCGACGTTGAGGCGCCACGACAGGTAGACGTAGTTGCCGCCCTCGACGTCGGAGCCGAGCAGGCGCAGCTCGACCGGCGCGAGCGTCGAGCCGGTGGTGAAGGCGTCCGAGATGCTGGCGCCGCCGGCGTTGACCCAGCGCGGATCGTCGGGCCGGCTGTCGAACGCCCGCGTCGACACCGCGCCCGTCCACGACGGCGCCCATTGCGGCGGGCCGTAGAACGCGCCGAGCGCGGGGTCACTGCCGGGCAGACCCAGCGACGGCGGCACGCACGCCTCGGTGTTGGCGCTCGGCTGGGCCGACGCGGCCGCGGCGTACGCGAGGCTGGTCGACAGAACGGCGATCTTGATGACTCTCATGTCTCTCCTGGAGGTCCGCTATTGGTGCATCGTGGCGAAGACGTTGATCGAATCGTTGGTAGCGCAGGTCGACGTGCCGAACGACGGCGTCGGCCACGGATCGCTGAAGCCGAGCGTCGCCTTCTGGCAGCGTCGGCCCTGGTTGGCGAGACCGCCATTGCCGATCGCGACCGGGCCACTGACCATGATCGCGATCCAGTAGACACCGCCGCCGGTGACCGACGACGGCGTCATCGCGATCGTGTTGACGCCACCCGCGACCGCCGTCGCCGCGCTGCCGGCGAGGAGGTTGCCGGGCCGATCGGCGTTGTCGGTGTAGAGCGCCAGGCGGGTGTTGTTGCCCGCCGCCCCCGCGATCACGCTCAGCGTGTCGAGGGTCCACGTGCCCGACCCGGGCGCGATGATCTTGTAGGCCCAGATGGTGTTGCCCATGAACGTCGACGTCGTCGGCAAGAACGACGTCGGCCAACCCGGCTGCGCCACCACCGTCGTGTCGGTCACCAGGATCCCGACCGTCGCGTTCGAGGTCGCGCCCGAGCTCAGCGTCACCGTGGTCGACTCGCTGGCGTTGTCGGGATCGGCGACCGGCGTGACCGTCACCGAGACCGGCGTGTTCCAGTTCGTCGTCGTGAACGGGATCGTCGAGCGCGACAGCCCGGCGATCCCGGTCGGGTTGACGCCGAGGCTGACCGTGAGGTCGGTGTTGGGCTGGTGCGACAGCGCGACCGTGAACGCGCCCGTGGCGTTCTCGGCGACCGTCAGGTTCGGCGCCGACGACACGATCGCCAGGGTGTCGTCGTCGGTGACGTTGACCGGCAGCGTGACCGTGGTCGCCGACGCGCCGCTGAGCGACAGCGTGGTGCTGCCCGGCTGCAGGTTGGTGTCCTGGGTCGCGGTGATCGTCAGCGGCTGCGTCGACTGCCAGTTGCTGTTCGTGAAGTTCAGGTTGCCCGACGTCGTGATCACGCCCGACGGCATCGCGCCGACCATCACCGTCACCGAGGGCGTGCTGGGCTGGAATGCCAGGCGCACGTTGAGCGTGGTCTGCTGGCCCTCGGTGAGGTTGACCGACGACGGCGCGCCGAGGATCAGCTGGGCGTCGTCGTCGTTGACCGTCGCGGTGACCTGCTTCAGCGGCGCGTTGCCCGGGCTGGTGAGGTTGATCGCGACGGTCTCGGCGACGAGGTTGGTGTCGTCGGTGCCCGACACCGTCACGTTCACGAACGTCGCGTAGGTGCCGGGCCCGAACAACAGGTTGCCCGAGGTCGTCGCCTTGCCGCCGTCGGCCGACGCCACCTGCACCGTGACGTCGCCCGGCGGCTCGTAGCGCAGCCGCACGCCGAACTGCGCCGTGCCGTTCTCGCTGAGCGACACCGCGTTGACCGTGGTGTCGATCGCCTGGGTGTCGTCGTCGGGCTTGGTCACGCTGACGTCGGTCGACAGCGCGGGCGTCACCGACGCGAAGCGGATGGTCGCGGTGCCGACCGCCAGGTTGTTGTCCTGGAGCGCGTCGACGGTCGTGTACTGGTAGCTGGTGTAGTTGCCCGACGTGAACGTGAACGACGTCATGCCGCCCACACCGACCTCGGCGGGCGTGAGGCTGCTCGCGGTCACGCCGACCGAGCCGATCGGATCCTGGCGCAGCCGGACGCCGAGCATCATCGTCGTGCCCTCGCCGACGGTGATCGACGCGGCGGTGACCTCGAGCCCCTGGACGTCGTTGTCGTTGGCGGTGATCGCGATCGTCTGATCGGCGAGGCCCGTGCTGCGCAGCACGACGCTGGTGCCGTCGGGCACCGCGTTGGCGTCCTCGGTGCCGCGGACCGTGACCAGCACGGGCATCAGGTAGGTCGTGTTGCTGAACATGATCGACGGCGGATCGACCGTCGCGATCTGCGGGTTGGTCGAGGTCAGGTTCACGGTGACGGGCGCGCTGGGCTGGAAGCCGAGGCGCACCGTGAACGTGCCCATGCCGCCCTCGGTGACGGTCAGGCTGCTCGTGCTCGGCTGGATGATCTGCTGATCGACATCGGTGACCGTCGCCGTCACCGTCGGGCTCACGGGCGCCGAGGCGCCGCTCAGCGTGATCGTGACCGGATCAGTCACCAGGTCGACGTCGTGGATGCCCGTCACCGTCACCGGCTGGAACATGTCGAAGGTGCCGACCGTGAACGGGATCGAGGTGGGAACCGCGCTGGCGTGGGTGCTGCCGCCGGTGCCGACGTTGACGGTGGCCCCGCCGTTGGGGCGGAAGCGCAGGCGGACGTTGAACGTCGCCATCCCGGTCTCGGACAGCGTCACGGTGGTCGCGCTGGTCTCGATCACCTGCTGATCGTCGTCGGTCTTGCGTAGCGGCACCGACAGCGACACGCCGAGCGAGGTCGCCTGCAGCGTGACGAAGGTGTCGTCGAAGACCAGATCGTTGTCTTGCTCGGCGCGGATCGTGACCATCTGATAGTCGTCGTAGTTGCTCGAGTCGAACATCAGGCTGCCGCCGGCGGTGACGGTGGCGACGGCGGGGCTGTCGATGCCCGCGGTGACGGTGACCGACCCGAGCGGATCGTACGCGAGGCGGACGCCGACCATGATCGTGTTGCCTTCGATGACGGTGACCTGGGTGGCGCTGGCCTGGAGCGTCGGGCTGTCGTTGTCGTTCACCGTCACCGACACCCGCCGCGTCATCAACCCTGGCGCCTCGAGCTGGAGATCGAGCGCGTCGTCCTGGGTGTCGTCGTCCTCGGCGCCGCTGACCTGGACGGTCCGGACCATCATCCAGGTGTTCGCGTCGAAGTCGACGAAGTTCGGCGTCATCGTGACCTTGCCGGTGAGCTCGGGGACGATCGTCACCCGGATCGGTCCGTTGGGCGCGCGGGTCAGGCTGATGCCGAGCGGCACCGCGGCGCCGCCCTCGTCGATCGAGCCGAGCGCGGGCGGCGACGGCGAGATGCCGACCTGGTCGTCGTCGAAGATCGTCACCGCGACCGCGGCAGCGGTGGCGCTCCCGCTGGTGAGGCGCAACGTCGACACCGCGCCTGCGATGTCGAGATCCTGCTCCGCGGTGATGACCACGTCCTGCTCGTCGTCCCAGGTCGCGGCGGTGAACATCAGCGTCGTCGGCGACACCGAGGCGATCAGCGGCAGCAGCGGATCGAGGGCGACGTCGACGGTGAGGTCGGCCACCGGCTGGGCCGACAGCTTCACCTTGATGGTGCCCTGGCCGCCCTCGGTCACCTCGAGACCGCTGACGTCGGCGACGACGCGCAGCTCGTCGTCGTCGGTGACCTGGACCGTGACCTCGACGTCGTCGCTGGCGCCCGGCGCCGACAGCCTGATGCCGATGTCGTTGGGCGCGGCGTCGTCGTCGGCGAGGGCGGTGACCGACACGCTCTGCGGCGTCGACCAGGTGTCCTCGTCGAACGAGATCTGCGACGGCGCGCTGATCCGCTCGATGTCGGCGGGCGCGATCGTGACGTCGATCTGCGTGGTCGGCGCGGCGCTGAGCGAGATCGTGAACGACGCGACCTGGCCCTCCATCACCGCGACCTGGGTCTCGGGCACGACCAGGAAGAAGCCGCCGCCGTCGGGCTGGGTGTCGGGCACGGCGTCCGGACCGCCGTCGGTGGGGGCCAGGTACTCGGTGTTGGGGCCGGTGCAGGCCGCCGCGCCGAGCGCGACGGCGATCGCGACGACGGACCAGGAACGGAGAGAGCGTCGGTTGGTGCGCATGGTGGTCCTCGCGGCTAGAAGCGGAGCTCGACGGCGGCGGCGACCTGGCGGGCGCCGACCTGGGCGGTGACGCGCGGCCGCACGTCGGTGGGGCGTCCGGTGATCCACAAGATCGCCGCGCCCGCGACCGCGACCGCGCCGACGCCGAAGCCGATGTTGGCGTAGAGCGCACGATCGCGCGACTGCGCGTTCAGGCGATTGGCCTCCTCGAACGCCATGCACTCGACGCCCGGGCACAGCGAGGTGGCCTTGTCGGCGGCGCGGTTCGACGACAGCCCGAACGCGAGGCCCGCGGCGACCGCCGCGACGCCGCCCGCGGCGACGCCGATCGCGATCTTGCGGCGGCGGGTGAAGAGCGACGGCGCGTCGCGGTTGATGATCACGGTCTGGCCGCGCGTCGCGATCGCGCGCATCGCCTTGAACTTCGGGATCTCGACCGCCTGCTTGTCGCCCTCGGCCGCGACGGTGGCGGTGGTCGACCACGGCTCGTGGCCGGGGGCGCGGCCGGAGATGACGTGGGTGCCGCCGTCGATCGGCAGCGCCTGGTTCCACGCGCCCGACGCGATCACCACGCCGTCGCGCGTCACCTCGAGGCCGTCGACGCGGACGTCGTCGGTGACGTTGATCGTCAGGTACGACAGCCGCGGCTCGAGCCGCGCGGCGCGGTCGCTCGCGATCTCCGCCATCTTGCCGTAGCGCCCGTCGCCGCGGACCCGCCGCTCGACCGCGACGTAGGCCTCCCACGCGCTGGCGTACTGGCCGTTCTTGTCGCGGCAGTCGGCGAGGTTCATCAACGTCGACGGCGATGGATCGAGCTTCTCGCTGGCGGCGAACGCGTCGCACGCCTCGGCGAGCTTGCCCTCGCCCATGAGGCGCTTGGCCTTGGTGAACATCGCCTCGGCCTGGGCGGCGTCCTGGGCCTGCGCGGGGCGCGCCCACAGCGCGAGCGCGAGCGCAGGCAAGATGAACCAGAGAGTCGGTCGAGACATCGGGGAGGCTCCGCGTGAGAGGTCGGTCAGCAGCGCTCGAGAGGCACGCCGTTGTCGTCGAGACGGCACTTCGGGGACGGGGTGGTCGGTGGCGTGACCGTCGGTCCGGGGCCGGTCGGCTCCGGCCTGTCGGGGCGATGGCGACGCCGGCCCGCGTCGGGCGGCACCGCCGCGTCGACCGGCGCCGCGGCCGCGTCGATCGGCGCGGCGGCATCGGGCCCGGCGTCGATCGGCGCGGCGGCATCGGCGGTCGCGGCCATCGGTGCGCCGGCGTCGATCGCGGTCGGCGCGGTCGCGGTCGCGGCGCCGTCCCCGCGCGGCCACAGCGCGAACGCCGCGCCCGCGGCGCCGAGCATCAGCACCGTCGCGATCACCGCGGCGCGCCCGCGGCGTGGCGCGGCCGTCCCGTTCACCGACGCGGTCGCCGAGCCCAGGGTCGTCGGGGTCTGCGACGCGAGCCGCCCGGGCACGCCCACGACCGCGGACTGCGGCAGCTCGGCGATCATCGTCGCGGCGCCGGCGGTGACGAGGTTGCCGAGCGCGCTCGCCAGCTCGGTCATCGACGCGAACCGCGCGTCGGCCGACTTCGCGAGGCACTTCATCACCAGCACGTCGACCGAGCGCGGCAGCCACGTCGCGTAGGTGGTCGGCGGCACCGGCGCCTCGACCATCTGCATCGCCAGCATCTCGCCGATGCCCGCGGCGATGAACGGCGGGCGTCCGGTCAGCGCGTGGTAGAGCACGCAGCCCAGCGCGTAGATATCGGTGCGGTGATCGACCTCGCCCGCGCCCCGGCACTGCTCGGGCGACATGTACGCGGGCGTGCCCATGATCGCCCCGGTCTGGGTCTTCGACATCGCGTCGGTGGTCGCCAGCTTGGCGATGCCGAAGTCGAGGATCTTCACGCGCTCGCCGCCCGCGACCTCGGCGTCGCGCACCAGGTAGATGTTCTCGGGCTTGAGGTCGCGGTGGACGATGCCCTTGGCGTGCGCCGCCGCGAGCGAGGTCGCGATCTGCCGCGCGATACGCAGCGCATCGACCAGCGCCAGCGGCCGCTGCGCCAGCCGGACGTCGAGGGGCTCGCCCTCGAGCAGCTCCATCACGATGAACGCGACCGTCAGCCCGGTCGCCGCGTCGGTGTGGTAGCCGAAGTCGAACACCGCGACGATGCCCGGATCGGCGATCGCGGTCGCGGCGCGGGCCTCGTTGAAGAACCGGGTGACGATGTCCTGCCGCATCGACAGCGACGGGTGCAGCATCTTGATCGCCGCGCGGCGACCGAGCAGCGCGTGCTCGCCCATGTACACGGCGCCCATCCCGCCCTCGCCGAGCTGACGCACGAGGCGATAGTTGCCGATGACCTGCCCTACCATCTGTCCGGCCTTGGGCGACGGTTGGTCCAAATCCACGACATCGGAGGCACACTGAGCTGACGTCTACCCGCTCGTTTCTTCTCGACGAAATGCCGGCAAAAGCCATGCCCGCCCCAGATCGTTATTCGATTTACCCGATTATTGGACGGACCACCGCCACATCCGCTCTCTACGCTGCGGGGCGCGTACTGCTGGCGAGCATGCGGCCGATGAGCACGTCGGCGAGTCGGCTGGCGCCATCGCTGCCGCCGACCGCGACGTCGGGGACGAGCTTCACGCCGCTGGTGGCGAGGACCGTCGCGATCTCGACCGCGGTGAACGCGTCCCCGAGCGCGGCCTGGCCGACCGTGAAGCTCGCGGCGCGAGCCGCGCCGATCGCGCGCTGCGACGACGCCTCGGCGTGCCCGCGCGCCGCCAGCGCGCTGGCCTGCGCGGCGCCGTTGAGCTCGGTCGCCGCGGCGTCGGCCGCCGCGCGCAAGCGCATCGACTGCGCATCGGCCTCGGCCCGCGCGATCGCGGCGCCGGCCTCGCCGCGCATGGCCTCGAGCACCGCCGTCGCGTTGGTCTGCGCGATCCGCACCATCTGCTCGGAGCGCACGACCTCGGCCTGCATGTTGGCGACCGCGTTCTCGCGGGCCAGCGCCTGGCGCTTGATCTCGGCCTCGCGCTGCGCGTCGTAGGTGACCTGCAGCTCGTCGGCGATCTTGCGATCGGTCTGGGTCTTCATCAGCGCAGCCGGTGCCTCGATGTCGCCGATCAGCGAGTCGATGCACTCGACGTCGTACTCGCCGAGCGCCGCGGCGATGTGGGTGAACGCCTCGTGCTGGCGCTCGGTGCGCGCCGACAGGAAGTCGAGCA
>JAYTAJ010000572.1:0-3880 GCA_043737575.1 Myxococcales bacterium
GCGGCGGCGCTGCGCCTCGCCGCCGGGCTGAGCCCGACCCTGGCGCGCCGCGCCCTCGACCTGCCGGCCGACGCCGACGCGGTCGCGGTGATCGCCGCGGCGCGCACCGTCGAGGTCGAGCTGGCGCGGGCGGCGCTGCGCTGGCACGCCTACGACTACGCGACCGCGACCGCCGCGATCGCCACGCTGCGCGCGGCGCGGGCGCTGATCGTTCCCGAGATCGAGCAGCTCGCCCAGCTGTCCGGAACCCGGACACTCCAGACCGCGGTGCGCTCGGGGCCGCTCGATCCCTACGCCGCGGCGCGCCTCCTGTGGGCGCTGGCGTCGCTCGGCGCCCTGGTGTTCACGCCCGAGCCGATCGACGTCGCGACGCCGCAGCGCCGCGCCCTCACCGAGCTGCGCGCCCACCTCCGGGCCCGGACCGAGCGGCTCGGCCGCGCCACGTTCTACGACGTCCTCGAGGTGACCCCGGCCGCCGAGCCCGCCGAGATCGCCGCCGCGGTAACGCGCCTCGAGCACCGCTACGGCCTGGCTCACGCCAACCGGGTCGATCTCGGCGACTGCGCCGCGCTGGCCGGGCCGTGCTGGGATCAGATCGAGCGCGCGCGCAAGGTGCTGCTCGATCCGGGGTCGCGCGGCCGCTACAACGACTGGCTGCGCGGCCGCTGGTCCGAGCTGCGCACCGCGTGGGCGATCGATCGGACGGCGGCGACCGCGGGCGCCGAGGCCTTCGCCCGGGCCCAGCACGCCCTCGCCAAGGGTGACGTCCACCGCGCGCTGTCCGAGGCCGCCGCCGCCGCGCGCCACCACCCCGGCCACCCCGACTACGAGACCGGCCTGGCGTGGGCCCGCTACCGCGTCGACGTGATCGGCGGCGCCGACGCCGCCGCCTCGGCCCACCGCGAGCGCGCGATCGCCACCGCCGCCACCCGCGGCGTCCGACCGTGGCCGCGCGCGCTGGTCGCCCTCGCCCTCCTGTGCGTCGCCGATCGCGATCCCGACGCCGCGCGCTGGCACCTGCGCGAGGTGCTCGCGGTCGATCCGACCTCGCCCGCCGCGCGCCAGCTGATCGCGCGCCTCGGTTAGCTCGCGGCCTTCTGGGTCAGCGCGCCGAGGTAGTCGCGCTTGCCGACCGCGACGCCGTTGTGGCGGAGGATCGCGTAGGCGTGGGCGAGGTGGAAGTAGAAGTTGGGCAGCGCGTGCTCGAGGAAGTAGTCCTCGCCGGTCATGGTCTTGCCCTCCCAGCGCGGCTGGGTGATGACGCGGGTCGCGGCGCCCTCGAGGTCGGCGGCCTTGAGGCCGTCGAGGTACTCGACGACGGCGCGGACGCGGGTGTGGAGCTCGTCGAGCGTGGTCTCGGTGTCGGCGTGCTTGGGCGCGTCCTGACCGGTGAGGCGCGCGGCGGCGACCTTGGCGGTGTCGCAGGTGGCCTGGACCTGGCGCGCGAACGCGAACTGATCGGGCGCGAGGCGAAAGCCGAGGAACAGGTTGGGGTCGTAGGACTTCGCGGCGGCGGCCGTGGTGGCGGCGTCGAGCCACTTGTCGAGCTGACCGAGCTGCTTCTTCATCTGGCGGAACATGGCGACGTACATGCGCGGACGGTACGCGAACCGGCCCGCGGTCGCCATCACCTCGCGTCGTGGCCGCTGCGCCAGGTCTCGATCAACAGATCGAGCAGCTGATCGTGCATCACCGCGATCCACACGATCGCGACCAGCGCCGCCAGCACCGCGACGACGTGGAGGAGCAGCGCGGACGCGGTGAGGCGCGCGGCGCGGCTGCGCAGCACGACGCCCGACAGCCACGCGACCCCGAGGCCGCCGACCAGGATCACCTCGATCGCGCGCGCCGCCAGCGGGTTGCCGCGCTCGCCGACCACGACCAGGCCGAGCGCGACCGGCGCGAGGTACACGACCTCGAGCGGCGGTGGCCACAGCGCGCGGGCCGCGCCCCGCCACGATCCGCGGCGGCGCCGCACCAGCACCGCGACGGCGAGCACGCCGAGCCCGAGCAGGACGCGCGCGACCAGGCCGACCCGATCGCGGAAGCGGCGGCGCGCGACGTCGGCCAGCGCCTGAGCGCGGGCCTTGCCGTCGAGGCGATCGAGCTGATCGATCGATCGCAGCAGGCGCTCGGCGGCGGCGTAGTCGCCGCCGTCGGCGTGGAGCTCGGCGCGGGCCAGGGCGGCGCGGAAGCGATCGCCGGGCGCGACCGCGGCGCGCTGCGCGCGATCGAGCCAGGTCGCGGCGTGGCCGCGCTCGGCGATCCGCGCCCACGCCTCGCCGAGCCACAGCGCCGCGCCGAACCAGCGCGGATAGGTCGGGTGGCGGTCGAGCACCGCCGCGAGGGCGTGCAGGCTGGCGTGGGGATCCTCGGCGGCCGACGCGGCGCGCACCAGGCGATCGTGCTCGGCAGCGACCGCGTCCCATGCGCCGTCGGCGCCACCGGCCTCGATCAGCGTCGCGAGCCGGGCCGCGGCGCGCCGCGCCAGCCGGCCGTCGGGGTGCTCGTCGACGACGCGCTTCCACAACCGCCGCGCGCCCGCCAGATCACCCTGCTGCTCGGCGATGCCCGCGGCCTCGGCCAGCGCGTCGTCGGCCCAGCGGCCGTCGGGCGCGGCGGCGGCCAGCGCCTCGAGCCCGGCCCGCGCGCCCGCCAGATCGCCGTCGCCGAGCCGCTGCGTCGCCGCGGCGAACGCGGCCTGATCGGCGGCGTCATCGGCGTGCGCGGCCGCGACGTACGCGGTGGCGATCAGCAGCGCGACGGCGACGCGCACGCGTCACCGTACCACGGCGATCACGGCTTGTTGATCGTGAAGCTGTCGACCGCGGCGCCGGTCTCGTCGAAGGCGTTGACCTCCATCAGCTCGCGGCGGATGCGCAGGGTCGCGCCCGAGTGGATCGACGACGACACGTGGGTCCAGAAGTCGGTGCCCGCCTCGTACAGCTCGGCGCCGGCGCCGCCCGACACGATGTAGATCGTGCCGTCGGCCGGAGTCGCCCGGACCTGGTTGTCGCGCATCGGCTTGGTGCGCTCGTAGTCGTGATCGTGGCCGTTCAGCACGAGGTCGACCTGCGCCTGATCGAAGATCGGCCCCCACTCGGCGCGCAGGAACAGGTCCGAGCCGTGGCTGGTCGACGCCGAGTAGATCGGGCGATGGTGATTGACGATCTTCCAGCGCGCGCTGGCGTGGGCCATCAGATCGCTGCGCAGGAACGCCGGCGTCTTCGCGGTCAGATCGTCGAGCTGCTGGGGCGAGTCGTTGACGACGACGATGTGGGCCGGCCCGTAGTCGAGCGAGAACGTCTCCTCGTCGCCCGGCATCGCGAACTGCGAGTAGAAGTTGATCGAGTTGATGTCGTGATTGCCATGCACCGACAGCACGGGCACGGTGGCGAACAGCGGCTCACCGACCGCGAAGAACTCTTCCCACTCGGTCTGGATCTGACCGAACGACACCGCGTCGCCCGAGAACAGCACCAGATCGGGCGTGCGCGCGATGAACTGCTGGACCAGGAGCGCCCACACCTCGTAGCCGTCGCGGCTGTCGCCGACGGTGGCGATCACGATCTCGGCGTCGGGAGTCGCGGTCATGTCGGGCGCGGTGCGGAACTGGTACGTCGGCGACACGTGGCCCGCGTCGGACACGACCTGGTAGTCGTACACGGTGTTGGCGACGAGACCGCACAGGTGGGCCTCGTGCATCTGCACGGGCACGCCGTCGCCGAAGCCGGGGCGATACGCCCAGGTGATGCCGACCGCCTCCTGGGTCAGCGCGCCGCCGACGCCGTACCTGACCGTGCCGGTCTTGGTCAGATCGTCGACGGTGCGCCAGGTGACGACCATCGACGTGCGGGGATCGCCGGCGAGCCCGAGGTGG
>JAYTAJ010000573.1:0-8868 GCA_043737575.1 Myxococcales bacterium
CGCTGAGCAGGGTCAACGAGCCGGCTCGAGCTTCAGCTTCACGATCCGGCGCCCGCCGTTGCGCGTGATCTCGAGCTCGACGGTGTCGCCGATGCCGCGGCGGTCGAGGACCTTGTACAGGTCGGCGGTCTTGCCGACCGTGGTGCCGTCGATCTTGGTGATGACGTCGCCGAGCTCGAGGCCCTGCGGCCCCTGGACCAGGCCGGCGATGCCCGCGCGATCAGCCGGTCCGCCGCGGTTGACGTTGCGGATGCCGACGCCGGTCACGCCCATCTGCCGCATGTCGCCGTCGCTGATGATGTTCATGCCGAGGACCGGACGGACCTCGCCCTTCAGGTTCAGGATCTGCGGGACGATCAGGTTGACGGTGTCGACCGGCACCGCGAAGCCGATGCCGGCGCTGGCGCCCGACGGGCTGTAGATCGCGGTGTTGATGCCGATCAGCCGGCCGTGGCTGTCGAGCAGCGGCCCGCCGCTGTTGCCGGGGTTGATCGGCGCGTCGGTCTGCACGACGTCGTAGATCTTGCGCTGGCTCTTCGACGTGATCTCGCGGCCGAGGCCGCTGATGACGCCGGTCGTGAGCGTCTGGTCGAGGCCGAAAGGGTTGCCGATCGCGAGCACGCTCTGGCCGACCTGCAGATCCGACGACGTGCCGATCATGATCTTGGCGAGCTTTGACGGCGGCGCGTCGATCTTGATCACCGCGATGTCCTTGTCGCGCGCGGTGCCGACGACCTTGCCCTCGTAGGTCGAGCCGTCCGCCAGCGTGACCTCGGTCGAGCGCGCGCCGTCGATGACGTGGAAGTTGGTGACGACGTGGCCCTGATCGTCCCAGATGAAGCCCGAGCCGGTGCCCTGCGGCACCTCGTCGACCGTCGACGTGATCACGTTGCGCATCGCGCCGATGTTGGTGATGTGGACGACCGACGGCGACACCAGCTTGAACACCGCGATCGTCGCCTTCTCGTCGGCGCCGAGGTCACCCTCGGGCAGCGTGATCGCGCGCGACTCGTAGACGACGTCGGGCACCTGGCGCCGCATCTTCATGACGGTGAACACCAGCGCCGCCGCCACCAGCAACAGCAGCACCGCCAGGACCTTGGTGAGCATCGACGAGTCGGACGGGCGATCGACCGGAGTTGCCATCGCCCGGAGCATGACACGGCGGGACGCCCCCGCGACCGCAGCCGCGCGTCAGTGCGAAGCGAGGAAGTGCTCGGCCTCGAGCGCGGCCATGCAGCCGGTGCCGGCGGCGGTGATCGCCTGGCGGTACTTCTTGTCCTGCACGTCGCCCGCCGCGAACACGCCGGCGACGCTGGTCGCGGTCGTGCCCGGGGTCGTGACGATGTAGCCCTGCTCGTCGCACGCGAGCTGACCGCCGAGGAACGCCGAGTTCGGCGTGTGGCCGATCGCGAAGAACAGGCCGGCCGCGGGCAGGTCGCGCTCCTCGCCGGTGTGGAGGTTGCGGACCCGGACCTGCTGCACGGTGCCCTGGCCGCTGACGTTCACGACCTGATGCGACAACAGGAAGTCGATCTTGGGATTGGCGCGCGCGCGATCCTGCATGATCGCCGACGCCCGCAGCTCGCCGCGGCGATGCACGACGTGGACGCGGCTGCCGAACTTGGCGAGGAAGCTCGCCTCCTCCATCGCCGAGTCGCCGCCGCCGATCACGAACAGCGGCTTGCCGCGGAACACCGGCAGCGCGCCGTCGCACACCGCGCACGCCGACACGCCGCGCTGCCACAGCTCGCCGTCGCGGGTGCCGGGCACGTCGTCGCGCTTCGCGGTCGCGCCGGTCGCGATGATGAGGGTCTGGGCGTGGCCCTCGCGCTCGTCGCTGGCGTAGAAGAAGGGCCGCTTCGACAGATCGACCTTGGTGATCGTCTCGGTGTGGATGACGGTGCCGAAGCGCGCCGACTGGGCGCGGAACCGATCGCACAGCTCCGGGCCCATGATGCCGTCGGGGAAGCCCGGGAAGTTCTCGACGTCGGTGGTCGTGGTGAGCTGACCGCCCGCGGCGATGCCGCCCGCCATCCAGCCCTCGAACAGGATCGGGTGGAGGTTGGCGCGCGCCGCGTAGATCGCCGCAGTGTGCGCCGCGGGACCGCTTCCGATGATGACGACAGGATCGACCATGGCGCGGCAGTGTAGCCGCCCCGCGCGGCAGGGAAACCCCACGGGCGCGCGCATTGTGATGCAATCGCGGCCATGGATCGTGAACGACCGCGCACCGCGTTTGCTCAGCTCGACTCGTCGCACCGCCGCCACGACGAGCGCCTCGACGCCCTGACCGGCGCCGCCGAGCGCCTCGCCAAGGGCCTCGGCGGCATGGTCGAGGTCGAGGAGATCCTCGACGCGTCGGCGTTCTTCGCGCGCTCGACGCCGCGCCACTTCGGCGACGAGGACGACGTGGTCTTCCCCGCGCTCGCCGCCGCGCGCCCCGCCCTCGCCGCCGCGATCACCGCGCTCACCGACGAGCACGCCCCGCTCCTCGCCGGCTTCGCCGAGCTCGGCGCCCGCGCCCGCCGCTGGGACGAGCGCGTCCCCGACGCCGCCGAGTCCACCAGCTTCGCCGCCGCCGCCGACGCGCTCGCCGCCCGCTACCGCGATCACGCCGCGCGCGAGGACACCCTCTTCGCCGACGCTGGCGACGCCCTCGCCTCACAAGACGCCGAGTTGCTGAAGGCCCTCGAAGCCCGCCGCAGCGGTGGCGGCGGTGGCGGCGGTGGTGGTGGCGGCGGTGGTCGTGGCGGTGGCGGGCGTCGCTAACCGCGGCGGCCGGCGAGGACGAGGCTGGAGAGGACGACGCTGACGGAGGACACCGCCATGAGAGCGGAGGCGATCATGGGGGTGACGGTGAGGCCCCAGGGGGCGAGGACGCCGGCGGCGAGGGGCAGCGCGAGCAGGTTGTAGCCGAAGGCCCAGGCGAGGTTGAGGCGCATGGTGCGGACGGCGGCGCGGCCGAGATCGACCAGCTCGGGGACGAGGGGCAAGGACGAGCGCAGGAGGGTGACGGCGGCGGCGGCGGCGGCGATGTCGGTGCCGCTGCCCATGGCGACGCCGACCGAGGCGGCGGCGAGCGCGGGCGCGTCGTTGATGCCGTCGCCGACCATGATCGCGGGCGCGGCGCGGACGAAGGCGAGCTTGCCGGCGGGATCGATCGCGGCGTGGGTGTCGGCGTCGGCGATGCCGACCGCGCGGGCGACGCGACGCGCGGCCTCGGCGCGATCGCCGCTGACGAGGGCGACGGTGAGGCCGCGGGCGCGGAGCGCGGCGACGGTCGCGGCGGCGTCGGGGCGGAGCTCGTCCTCGAGGGCGAGGCCGCCGACCAGCGCGCCGTCGACGACGACGAGGACCGCGGTGGCGCCGTCGGCGGCGAGCGCGGCGGCGAGGTCGTGCGCGGCGGCGGCGGCGGCGCCAGCGGTGATCGCGTGGGCGGCGGTGCCGACGCTGATCGTCCGGGTTCCGGACAGCCCGCGGGCGCCGGCGCCGGGCGTGGCGACGACGTCGCGGGCGCGGGCAGCGGCGATCGATCGCGCGCGGGCGGCGGCGACGATCGCGCGGGCCAGGGGATGCTCGCTCGCGGCCTCGACCGCGGCGGCGGCGGCGAGGACCGACGCGTCGTCGCCGATCAGCGCGCGGATCGCGATCACGCGCGGCGTCCCGCGCGTGAGGGTGCCGGTCTTGTCGAAGACCACGCGCGACGCGCCCGCGAGCCGCTCGAGGACCGCGCCGCCCTTGATCAGCGCCCCGCGTCGCGCCGCGCGCCCGGTCGCGACCATGACCGCGGTCGGCACCGCGAGGCCCATCGCGCACGGACACGCGATCACCAGCACGGTGGCGGCGCGGAGGGCGGCGAGCGCGGCGTCGCCGGTCGCGACCAGCCACGCGGCGGCGGTGATCAGCGCCAGCGCGATCGCGATCGGCACGAACCCCGCGCTCACCCGATCGGCGAGGCGCTGGGTCGGCGCGCGCTCGGCCTGGGCGTCGCGCACCGCGGCGATCAGCTGGGCGACGACGGTGGAGCCGCCGGCGGCGATCACGCGGGCGCGCAGCGCGCCGACGCCGTTGACGCTGCCGCCGATCACGCGATCGCCGGGCCGGCGCACGACCGGCTGGGCCTCGCCGGTCAGCAGCGCCTCGTCGAGCTCGCTGGTGCCGTCGACGATGATGGCGTCGGCGGCGACCCGCTCGCCGGGCCGGATCACCAGCACGTCCTCGCGGCGCAGCGCGGCCGGCGGCAGCTCGCGCTCGCTGCCGTCGTCGAGGGCGATCCGCGCGATCGGCGCGCCGAGCCGGGCCAGCCCGACCAGCGCGCTGGTGGTCCGCCGCCGCGCCATCGCCTCGAGGGCGTGGCCGGCGGCGATGAAGCCGAGGATGCCGAGCACGCCCTCGGCGTAGAGATCACCGCCGGCCCCCGCCGCCGCGGCGATCGACAGCCCGAGCGCGGCGGCGCTGCCGAGCGTCACCAGCGCGTCCATGTCGGGCGTGCGCCGCGCCAGGCTGATCGCGCCGTGCCGCCAGATCGGCCAGCCGGCGACGCCGCCGATCGCGATCGTCGCGCCGACGATCAGCCACGCCGACACCGCGTGCATCACCGCCATCACGATCGCCATCGCGCCCAGGCTCACCGCGGCCCGCACGATCCAGCCCCGGACCTCGCGGGCCCGCGCCGCGTCGTCGGCGAGCTGACGCGCGACCACGTCGTCGGCGGCGATCGGCAGCTCGGCGTGGTAGCCGGCGTCGTCGACCGCGGCCACCAGCGCCGCGACGTCGGCCCGCGCCGGATCGATCGCGACCCGCGCGCTGCGGGTCACCAGGTTCACGCTGACGTCGAGCACGCCAGGCTGATCGCGCAGCGCCCGCTCGACGTGGCCCTGGCACGCGGCGCACGTCATGCCACCGATCGGCAACGTGATCGCCGCGCCCGCCATCGCGGCTATCCCGCCGGCCGCGCGGTGTAGCCCGCGCGCGCGACCGCGGCGACGACGTCGGTCACCGCGGCGTCGGCGAGCGTGCCGCGGGCCGCGCCGATCGTCACCTCGTCGACCGCGACGCCGTCGATGCGCTCGAGCGCGGCCTTGACCCGGCGCACGCACGCCGCGCAGTGCATGCCATCGATCGCGATCGCGAAGGCGGTCATGACGCCACCGTCGCAGCCTCGCGGCCGCGGCCCGGCCGGGTCACGACCTCGACCATGCGCGCCGGATCGAGCCAGCGCCGCGCGGCGTCGGTGACCGCCGCGGGCGTCACCCGCTGCATCCGCACCAGCGCCTCGCCGATGCCGCGCGCCGAGCCGGTCGACAGGTGAGCGCCGAGGATCATCGCGGCGCGGCGGCCGACCCCGTCGAGCCGCCACAGCATCCCGGCCTCGCGGCGACGGATCGCGCGCTCGACCGCGCGGACCTCGACCGTGCCGCCGCGGATCACCGCCAGCTCGTCATCGAGCAGCGCCGCCACCGCCGCCGGACCGACCCCGGTCTGCAGATCGACCGTCACGTGGACCTCGCCGCCGAGGCGCCCCGACGCGACGCCGACCGAGACCCGCTGGGCCCAGCGCCGCTCGTGCACCAGCGCTCGCCACAGCCGCCCCGATCCCGGCAGCGCCCACGCCACTGCCAGCGCATCGAGCGCGGCGTCGTCATCGGTGTTCGCGGCCGGGCCGATCCACGATCGCCGCACCCGCCCCAGCGCCGCCAGCCGATCGTCGACGGCGATCGCGACCGGCCCCGCGACGATCGGCGGCGACCACGCCCGTCGGGTCGGCCGCACCGAGGTCGGGAAGTCGCCGAACCACCGCGCGCACAGCGCGCTCGCCTCGTCGGCCGCGACGTCACCCGCGAGGACGATCGTCGCGTTGGCCGGCACGTACCAGGTCCGATAGAACGCCGCGACCTTGTCCAAGGTCGCCGCCGCGATGTCGGCGTGGCGACCGATCGTCAGGTAGCGCAGCGGGTGACCCTCGGGGTAGAGCGCCTCGGCCGCCGCGAACCGCTCGGGGCCGTACGGCGCGTTCTCGTAGCGCTGGCGGCGCTCGGCCTGCACGACGACGATCTGCTTCGCCAGCCGCGCGCCGTCGAGGCCGGGCAGGAAGAAGCCCATCCGATCGGCCTCGATCCACAGCGCGGTCTCGAGCGCGGCCCGCGGCATGACCTCGTGATAGATCGTGCGGTCGGTGCCGGTCTGGGCGTTGGCGTCGGTCGCGCCGGCCTCGCGCAGCACCTCGTAGTGGTGGCGGCCACCGAGGTGCAGCGAGTTCTTGAACATGTGCTCGAACAGGTGCGCGAAGCCGCTGGTGCCGTCGCCCTCGTCGGAGCTGCCGACCCGATAGCCGACCCACACCGCGACCAGCGGCACCGATCGATCGGTGTGGACCAGCACCTCGAGCCCCGACGGTAGCCGCAGCTCGTCGACCACCAGCTCGGGGATCCCGTCGGTCCACCGCAGCGGCCCGGTCACGCCTCGACCTCGCGCGCCAGCGACAGCGCCAGCTGGTACAGCTCGCGCCGCGGCCGCCCGGTCTTCACCACCAGCCGCTGCGCGACGTCCTTGGGCCCGAGCCCCTGGGCCAGGAGCGCGCGGACCTCGCCCTCGAGATCGAGCGTCGGTCGCGCGTCCTCGGTGGTGCCGGCGACGACGATCACGCACTCGCCGCGCGGCGCCGCGCTGGCGAACCGCGATCGCAGCGTGCCCAGCGTGCCGCGCACGTGCTCCTCGTACAGCTTGGTCAGCTCGCGCGACACCGACGCCGCGCGATCGTCGCCCCACGCCGCCGCCAGGGTCGCCAGCGTCGCCGCGACCCGATCGGGCGCCTCGTAGAAGATCATCGTCGCGCGCTCGCCGCGCAGCCCGCCCGCCAGCTCGGCGCGGGCGCCGTCCTCGCGCGGCGGAAAGCCGAGGAACAGGAACCGATCGGTCGGCAGGCCGCTCGCGACCAGGGCCGCGATGCCCGCGACCGGCCCCGGGATCACCACGATCGGCGCGCCGACCGCGATCGCCGCGCGCACCACCCGCGCGCCCGGATCCGACACGCCCGGCGTCCCGGCGTCGCTGACCAGCGCGACCGAGCGCCCCGCGACCAGCACCGCGGCCAGCTCGTCGGCCCGCGCCGCCTCGTTGCCGTCGAACGTCGAGCGAACGTCGCGGCGGCCGCCCGCGCCGATGCGATCGAGCAGGATCGCGACCCGCCGGGTGTCCTCGGCGCCGATCACGTCGGCGGTGCGCAGCGCCTCGGCGGCGCGCGGCGACAGATCGTCGAGGTTGCCGATCGGGGTCGCGACGACGTACAGCGTGCCGATCATTGCCCTGGCGTCACTCACGCGACATCGCGTCGATGTCGACCGCGCTGCCGAGCTCGGCCTCGAGGTACTTGCGCAGCCGGCCGAGCATGCGCTTCTCGAGCTGGCGCGCCCGCTCGCGCGACACCCCGTAGCGCTCGCCGATCTCCTGCAAGGTCAGCGGCGACTCGGTCAGCCAGCGATCGCGGAAGATCGTCTGCTCGCGGCCCTCGAGGGTCGCGGCGAAGGTGTCGAGCTTCGACCGCAGCAGGGTCGCGAACTCGCTCTGGGCCACCGCCTGATCGGGGCGGGCGTCGTTGCTCGGCAAGAAGTCGAGGCGACTGCGGACGCTGCCGTCGTCGTCGTTGCCGATCGGCGCATCGAGCGACGCCTCGGGCGCCGCCATGCGGATGCCCATCTCGTCGACGTCCTTCTCCGACACCTGCAGGTTCTCGGCGAGCAGCTTGGTCGTCGGCTGGAACCCGAGGTGCTCGAGCCGCTCGCGCTCCTTGCGCAGGTTGAAGAACAGCTTGCGCTGGGCCTGGGTCGTCCCGATCTTCACCAGCCGCCAGTTGTTGAGGATGAACTTCAACATGTAGGCGCGGATCCAGAACGCGCCGTAGGACGACAGCTTGACGCCGCGGTACGGGTCGTACTTCCGGACCGCCTGCATCAGCCCGATGTTGCCCTCCTGCACCAGGTCGAGCAGGTTCTTGTGGGCGCGGCGGTACTCGTACGCGATCTTCACGACCAGCCGCAGGTTGGCCTCGATCAGCTTGCGCGCCGCGGTGCCGTCGCCGTGCTCGACCAGCCGGGTCGCGAGCGAGTGCTCCTCCTCGGGCGTGAGCAGCGGGAACCGCCGCACCTCCTGCATGTACGCCTGCATCGGATCGCGCTTGATCAGCGCGACGCGATCGCTCGAACGGGTCTTCTCGACCGCCTTCTTGTCCTTGTCGTCGTCGTCGTCGATCGCGACGTCGTCCTCGGTCACGTCGATGACGTTGGCGGCGTCGGCGAGGAACTTGTCGTCGACGTCCTCGTCCTTGTCCTCCTTCTCTTCCTCGTCGCCGTCCTCGGCCTCGGCCTTGGGCTCGCGGTCGTCGTCCTCGGCGTCGGCGCCCTCGCTGGACTTCGCAGGCGCGGCGCGGCGCGGCTTGGCCGCGGTGGCGCGCCGACGAGGACCTCCGGGCTGGGCCATAGCCCGGCACTGTACTACAGGTAGGCATCGCGTCACGACCGCCGACGGGAATGGCAGATGTGACGACGGCGCTTATACTCGGCACATGCGCCGTCACTTGTCGTTGCACGTGGTCCTGGTCGTCACCGCCGCGGTGCTCGCTCTGGTCCTCACGGTCACCAAGCAGTCGCACGAAGGAGTCCGCGGGCTGTCGTTCGCACCGAAACCGGTGTGGGCCGCGCCCGGGACGCCCGCGCAGGCGAAGCACAACCTCGCCGAGCTGAAGACGTTCAACCTCACCCTCCTCCGCATCAAGGAGAGCTACGTCGATCCGTCGCGCATCGATCCGAAGAAGATGCTGTACCAGGCGCTCAACTCGGTGCAGCTCAACATCCCCGAGGTGCTGGTCGA
>JAYTAJ010000574.1:0-20237 GCA_043737575.1 Myxococcales bacterium
CCCGGTTTCGGCACCTCGGCCATGGCCCATCATCGCACGCGTCGCCGAGGCCCCGGTATGCTGCGCCGATGTTTCTGCGTCGCCTCGTCGTCCTCGCGCTCGCGATCGTCCTCGGTGGTTGCGGCGATGACGGCGGCGGCGGCCCCGAGCCCGATCTGTCCGTCGAGGCAGCTGGCCCGAACCCGGTCGGCACCGTCGGCTTCACGCTCACCGACGCGGCGCGGACCCGGACCCTGGCGGCGCAGATCTGGTACCCCGCCGCTACCGGAACCGCGGTGCCCGGCTTCCCGATCGCCGAGCTCGAGGCCGAGCCCAATCGCACCACCTACGCGACGCTGCTCGCCGCCGCCGATCCCGCGTGCCCGACCCGCACCGCGCTCGCCGCGCGCGACGCCGTCCCCGCCGCCGGACGGTTTCCGCTCATCGCGTTCTCGCACTGTCACGAGTGCACGCGGTTCTCGGCCGCGACCGTCGCCGAGCGCCTCGCCAGCCACGGCTTCGTCGTGATCGCGGTCGATCACACCGGCAACACGCTGTGGAACCAGCAAGCCGGCGACGGGCTGCCGCTCACCCCCACGACGCTCGCGCTGCGGGTCGCCGATCTCCGCTTCGCCCTCGATCAGGTGCTCGCCGCCGCCGCGCCGATCCCGGCCGCGGTCGCCGCCGCGATCGATCCCGAGCACGTCGGCGTCATGGGCCACAGCTTCGGCGCGGTCACCGCAGGCAAGGTCGCGCAGGACGACGCCCGCGTCGACGCCGCGCTCGCCCTCGCCGCGCCGATGGAGAACCCGCTGCTGGCGGGCGTCACCGTCTCGGCGATCGCCAAGCCGCTCGGCTTCGTGGTCGCGCGTGAGGACAACTCGATCACCGAGCTCGGCAACGACTTCATCCGCACCAACTTCGCCAACGCGCCGGCCGCGGCGTGGAAGCTCGAGCTCGCCGACGCCGGCCACTGGTCGGTGTCGGATCTGGTCGGCGTGATCCCCGGCTTCGCGCCCGGCTGCCTCGCCGGCACGCGCCAGACCGACGGCCAGCCGTTCACGTACCTCGACGCCGCCACCGGTCGCGCCGCCACCGCCGCCTACGCCACCGCGTTCTTCAAGAGCTACCTTCAGGACGACGCCGCCGCCCGCGCGTACCTCACGTCGCTCCGCCCCGCCGCGCTCGTCACCGCCGAGCGCAGGTCAGATTCGGAATCTCGGGGCCAAGGCCCCTCGTCTCCTCACCAGCTCTCGACCGAGCGCTCGCTGACGAAGACGCGCTCGCGACCGGGGCCGACGACGCGAACCCGGCTGCGGCCGCGGGTCGGATCGGGATCGACCTCGAGCATCAGGCGGCCGTGGACCGCGACGATCTCGCCGACCTCGAGCACGCCCTCGCGGATCACCACCGCCTCGTCGGGCAGCTTGAAGCGACGCGCCAGCTCGGCGAGCGGCTGGCTGATCCGCGCGTCGGGCGTGATCTCGTACCGCTTGTCGTAGTCGACCTCGACCTGGGCGTCGCCGGGATCGACCAGCGCGATGCCGGTGCCGTCGTCGAGCTCGAACGACTGGCCGCGGGCCTCGTAGGCGACGCGCTTCCAGCCGAGGCCGTCGCGGGCCTCGACCACGACCTTGTAGTAGGTGCAGGCGCGGCCCGACAGCGGCGCGGTGATCGGCGCGTCACCGATGACCTTGCCGCGCACCCAGCCGATCGCGTCGGCGTGCAGATCGCGGATCGCGGTGAACACCTGCGCCATCGCGTCACCGCCCCAGCAAGTTCTTGGCGATCACCATCCGCTGGATCTGCGAGGTGCCCTCGTAGATCTGGAGCAGCTTGGCGTCGCGCATCAGCTTCTCGACCGGATACTCCTTGGTGTAGCCGTAGCCGCCGAACACCTGGACCGCGTCGGTGGTGACCCGCATCGCGGCGTCGGCGCCGTAGGCCTTGGCGTAGCTCGACACGATCGACGACAGGTCGCCCTTGTCGACCATCCACGCCGCCTTGTGGGTGAGGAGCCGCGTCGTCTCGTAGGCGATCGCCATCTCGGCGAGGATGAACTGGATCGCCTGGTGCTGCGCGATCGGCACGCCGAAGGTCTTGCGCTCGAGCGCGTAGGCCCGGCTCTCGTCGAGCGCGCGCCGGATCACGCCAGCCGCGCCGGCCGCGATCCACGGCCGCGATCGATCGAAGGTCTTCATCGCGACCTTGAAGCCGCCGTCCTCAGTGCCGAGCAGGTTGCGCGCGGGGATGCGGACGTCCTCGAAGATCACGTCGCAGGTGTTGGAGGCCCGCTGCCCCATCTTGTTCTCTTTGCGGCCGACCTTCACGCCCGGGGTCTTGGCGTCGACGACGAACACCGCGATGCCCTTGTGCTTCAGGCTGCGATCGAAGGTCGCGAGCACCGAGTACCAGGACGCGACGCCGCCGTTGGTGATCCACCGCTTCTGACCGTTGAGCACGTAGTCGCTGCCGTCGCGGGTGACGCGGGTCGACAGCGCCGCGACGTCGGAGCCGGCGTCGGGCTCGGAGCAGCAGTACGCGCACAGCTCGCCGCTCTCGGTGAGCCGCGGCAGCCACTCCTGCTTCTGATCGTCGGTGCCCGCGATCAGCACCGGCATCGCGCCGAGCATGTTGGCGGCGAGCGAGGTGTTGAAGCCGAGGCAGCCGTAGGCGACCTCCTCCTGGATCAGGCAGTGATCGAGGCACGACCCGCCGAGCCCGCCGTAGGCCTCGGGCACCTCGACGTTCATCAGCCCGGTCTCGAAGCCCTTGCGCAGGATCGCCTTCGGAAACTCGTCGTGCTCGTCGTAGTGCGCCGCGACCGGCGTGATCTCCTTGCGCGTGAAGTCGCGCGCGGTCTGGATGAGGGCTTCTTGCTCTTCGGTGAAGGTCAGGTCGTACGCCACGGCGCGGATGCTACCATCGGCCTCGCGATGGACGAACGCGTCGGCGCCTGGATCCTCGGCGACGTCCTCGCGCACGGCGACCTCGCCGAGGTCCGCGTCGCGACCGACGGTGACCGCGTCGCCGCGGTGAAGCGCCTGCACGGTCACGCCGCGCGCGACCCCGCGATCCGCGCGCTGTTCACCGCCGAGGCGACGCTCACCTGCGCCTTGCCCTCGCACCCGCACCTGGTCCGCGGCCTCGAGGCGCGACTCGACGGCGAGCGGCCCGCGCTGGTGATGACGCGCGTCGACGGCGGCGATCTGCGAGCCCGGCTCGGGGTCGCCTTGCCGCGCGCCGCGGTGATCGCGATCGTCGCCGCCGCCGCCCGCGCCGCCGCGCACCTCCACGCCCACGGCTGGGTCCACGGCGATCTCGGCCCCGCCAACCTGCTCGCCGCCGCCGACGGCCTGGTCGTGTGCGACCTCGGCGTGGCCCGCCGCCTCGACGAGCCCGGCCCGGTGCGTGGCACCGCCGCGTACATGGCGCCCGAGCAGGTGCGCGGCGCGCCGTGGACCGCCGCGGTCGACGTCTTCGCCCTCGGCGTGGTGGGCTGGGAGCTGGCGACCGGCGCGCGGCTCTTTCACCGCGGCGCGAGCTATCTGTCGATGGCGGCCGTGATCGAGGCCGCGGCGCCGCCGCTCGACGACATCGTCCTGGCGCGGATCCTCGGACCCGCTCTGGCGAAAGATCCGCAGGATCGACCGACCGCGGCGGCGCTCGCGGACGCGCTCGCGTAGGCGCCTACAGTCTGTCCGGGGTCGGTCGATATCGAGATCATGCCCGCTCGATGGCTCTGGCTGTGCTTGGCGGCGACGCTGACAGCGACGACGTCCGCTTGCGTGCCGGAGTCCGACGACGCCTGTGGTCCGGCGATGCGCTACGAGGCCGCGCTCTACGCCTGCGTCTGCACCGACGACGCGGTCGAGGTCGCCGGCGGCTGCCAGCGCTGCGCCGCCGACGAGGTCCCCGCCGCGGGGGTGTGCGCGTGCCCGCCCGGCGAGGCCAAGAACCCGAGCGGCGTCTGCGCCACGGTGCCCGGCCTCGGCGACCCCTGCGACGAGACCCGACCCTGCACCGACGCGGTCTACGACACCTGCGCCGGCCCCGACGGCGCGACCGCGTGCACCCGCACCTGCACCGCCGATGCGGACTGCACCGATACCTATGTCTGCGCCGACTGGGAGCCAGCACCCTACTGCCGCACCTACACCGGCGTCGGCGCCAGTTGCACCAGCCACGCCGATTGCGCGACCTACGATGCCGACTTCTGCGGCCAAGGGCGCTGCGTGGTCAACGACTGCACCGTCGGCATCGACGAGTGTCCCCGCGGCCAGAGCTGTTGCGACCTCTCGGCCTTCGGTGCCGGCACGATCTGCTTGCCCCCCGGAGCGTGCCCGTGACGCCGCATCGCGCCGCACTGCTGCTCGCGAGCCTGATGGCACCCGCCATCGCCGCCGCGCAACCCGCCCCCGATCCCGACCCGGTTGCCGCCCGCGTACCGGTCGCCGCCCCTGGACCCGTATCCGATCCCGCGCCGGATCCCGATCCCGCCCCCGAGCCCGCCGGCGACGACCTCGACGACCTCGACCTCGTCGGCCTTGGCCTCGACAGCGACGACCGCGAGCGCCTCAACCTCTACGGCTTCATGGACGTCGGCTTCTCGAGGCTGGTCCCCCCCGACAACGCGCTCTGGAAGTTCATCATCCCCGCTGAACCCTCGTTCGCGGTCGGCAACCTGAACCTCTACCTCACCCGCGCGCTGAGCGAACGTTGGCGATCGCTCCTCGAGGTCCGGTTCACCTACGCTCCCGCCGGCACCAAGAACGCCGACGGCACGTTCGTCTCTACCACCGCGCCCGATCCCGCCAACGCGTACCGGCCCATGAGCTGGGGTGGCGTCAAGGTCGAGCGCGCGTACCTCGAGTACGACGCCACCGACGCGCTCACCGTGCAGGTCGGGAGCTTCCTCACGCCCTACGGGATCTGGAACGTCGACCACGGCTCGCCCGTGATCATACCGACGCTCCGCCCGTGGATCATCGGCGAGGAGCTGTTCCCGCAGCAACAGACTGGCGTGCATGTGTACGGCCAGCGACCGGTGGGCGCGTACACCGTCAGCTATCACGCGACCCTGTCGAACGGGCGCGGACCGCTCCAGTCGTTCCGGGATCTCGACGACAACAAGGCGCTCGGCGGCCGCCTCGAGCTGGCCACGGGCTGGCTCGGCTCCACCAGGCTGGGCCTCTCCGGCTACCGCGGACGCTTCACCGATCGCCCCGCCAATCGGCTCGTCGTCGACGAGAATGGCCAGCTCGAGACCATCGTTCCGGCCGGCACCAGCTTCGACGAGTCGGCGCTGGGCGTCGATGTGCTGGTAGAGCGAGGCGCGCTGCGCGTGCAAGCGGAGGTGATCGCCAACCGGCGCACCTACCGCGCCGGCGCCCGCGCCCTCGGCCGCACCGGCTTCGTGCCCGACGGCCAGTACGTCGGCAGCTATGTGCTGGTCGGCCACCGCTTCGATCGGTGGTGGCAGGTGATGCCGTTCGTCCTGGCCGAGGTCGACGATCCTCGCACCGATCCGGAGATGGGCGATACCTGGCGCGCCATCCAGGTCGTCGGTGTGAACCTGCGCCCCCTCCCGAGCGTGGTGCTGAAGGCCGAGTACGCCTCGGTCCAGGCCCTCGGCTCGCCGCGCTTGACCGGACGGCTCCAGATCTTCGCCCTGCAGGCCGCGTGGGCATTCTGATGCGCACCGACGAAGCGCGAGCGCCTCGCGGGCAGGTCGCTACAGTCTTGTGGGCGTTGGCCGATATCAGGTGCATGTCCAGATGGCTGCTCCTTCTCCTCACCGCGGCGACGACCCTCGGGTGTCACGTCGACACCGAGCAGGCCTGCGGGCCGGCGATGCGCTACGACGCGGAGCTGTTCGGGTGCGTCTGTACCGACGACGCGATCCAGACCGAGGGTGGCTGCGAGCCCTGCGCCCCCGACGAGATCCCGGTCGCCGGCGCGTGCGCGTGCCCGGCTGGTGAAGCCAAGGATGGGAACAACGTGTGCGTCGCCGTGCCCGGCCTGGGCGACAGCTGCGATGCATCGCGACCCTGCACCGACGCGGTCTACAACCTCTGCGCCGGACCCGAGGGCAACACCACCTGCACGCGCCTGTGCGCCGTCGACGAGGACTGCACCGACACCTACGTCTGCGCCGACTGGGAGCCGACGCCCTCGTGCCGGACCTACACCGGCGTCCTGGCGAGCTGCGCCGTCTCCGCCGACTGCGCCGGCTACGACGCCGACACCTGTCTCCAGGGCTACTGCCTGGTCACCGGCTGCACCGTCGGCGTCGAAGACTGCCCGCGAGGCATGGAGTGCTGCGATCTGTCGGCCTTCGCGCTCGGCACCGCGTGCGTGCCTCCCGGGGTGTGCCCGTGACCGCGCATCGCGCACGCGCCGCGCTCCTGATCGCGGTGGGCGTCTTGGTCCCGAGCACCGCCGCGGCGCAAGCCGAGCTCGCGCTCGACGGCGGCGTGCCGGAGCCGGTCCTCGACGCGGCCGCGGCCGCGCCCGAACCGATCCCCGAGCCCGCGCCGACGGACGAGGTCGAGCCTGCGCCGACGGACGAGGTCGCGGTCGATGCGAGCGACGACGATCTGGTGGCGCTGGGGCTCGACAACGCCGACTCGACCGATCGACTCAACCTCTACGGCTTCATGGACGTGAGCTACACGGCGATGTTCGCACCGCCCGGCAGCCTGTGGGGCCTCATCCGCCCGACCGAAAACATGTTCTCCGTCGGGAACCTGAACCTGTACCTGACCCGCGCGCTCAGCGACCGCTGGCGTTCGTTCCTCGAGGTCAGGTTCACGTACGCGCCCGGCGGCGCCACCGACAGCAACGGCAACTTCGTGAACACGCAGGCGCCCGATCCGGCCAACGCCTACCGGAACATGACCTGGGGCGGCGTCGCGGTCGAGCGCGCGTACCTCGAGTACGACGTCAGTCCTGCCCTCACCGTGCAGGTCGGCAGCTTCCTCACGCCCTACGGGATCTGGAACGTCGACCACGGCGCACCCGTGATCATCCCGGCGAGCCCGCCGTGGATCATCGGCGAGAAGCTGTTTCCGGAGCAGCAGACCGGCGTGCACCTCTACGGCGCACGCCCGATGGGCGAGTACACCGTCGACTACCACGCGACCGTGTCCAACGGCCGCGGACCGCTGCAGGCGTTCCGCGACCTCGACGAGAACAAGGCGCTCGGCCTGCACCTCCAGGTGACCGCTCCCTGGTTCGGCACGACCAAGCTCGGCGTGTCCGGCTACCGGGGACGGTCGACTGACCGGCCCGCCAACAAGCTCACGGTCGACGAGCACGGGGACCTCCAGACCGTCGTCCCCGCCGGCGTCAGCTTCGACGAGTGGTCGCTCGGCGCCCACCTGCTGGTCGAGCGTGGAGCGCTGCGCGTCCAGGCCGAGGTGCTCGCCAACCACCGCGCGTACCGCGACGGCGCGCGCGGGTTCCGCGACGGCGCGTTCCTCGCCGACAACCGCTTCGTCGGGGGTTACTTCCTGGCCGGTTACCGCCTCGACCGCTGGTGGCAGGCGATGCCCTACGTCGAGCTCGAGGCCAACGATCTGCGCGACAGCCCGCGCATCGGCGCCGCCAAGGCCTTCATCCAGGCCGTCGGCGTGAACCTGCGACCGGTGCCGAGCGTCGTCCTGAAGATCCAGTTCGCGGCCGTCGAGGCCGTGGACTCCGAGACTCGGCTCGGCGTCATGAAGCTGTTTTCCACCCAGGCCGCGTGGGCGTTCTAGGACCACCATGAACAAGTTCCTCTTCATCGTCGTCCTCTCGGTCTTCCTGGTCGCACCCGCCGCTCACGCCACGGGTGACGACACGGCGCCGCCGCTGGTCGTCGTCGTCGCCAAGACCTCGAAGATCACCAGCCTGTCGAAGGCCGAGCTCAAGCGCGCGTTCAGCGGCGAGCCGGTCACCGCGGGGGGCGCGCGCCTCGTGCCCTTCAACCTCGGTGCTGCGGCACCCGAGCGCGTCCACTTCGATCGCGCCATCCTCGGCATGTCAGCGAGCGCGGTCGGCCGCTACTGGGTCGATCGCCGGATCCGCGGCGGCAGCGGCGCGCCCCGGGCGTTGCCGTCGGGCGCCTACGTCGTGAAGGTCGTCGCCAAGTTCCCGGGCGCGATCGGTTACCTCCCCGCGAACCAGGTCACGAGCGCCGTCAAGGTGATCGCGATCGATGGCGTCTCCCCCACCGCAGCCGGCTACTCGCTGGTGGAGCGCTGACATGAAACTGCGTGGCCGACTGATCCTGTCGTCGACCGTCCAGCTGCTCGCGGTCGGCGTGCTGCTCGCGATCGCGTACGTCGGCTTCCGCCAGAGCGTGCTGCCAACCTTGCACGAGCACCTGCGGGCCCGGACTCTCGACGCTGTCAGCGATCTCCGCACCGACCTCGAGCTGCCGCTCGCCGCCGAAGATCACGAAGCGGTGGTCGCCGCGGTCGACAAGTATCTCCGCGATCCGGACATCCGCTACCTCGAGGTCCGCGACGCCGAGGGCGTCGAGGTGCTGCGCCACGGCACGCGGGCGCGCCCCTACGCCACCGGCCAGCCGCTGACCGCCTACCCGGTGACCGGCGGGATCGCCGCGTGGTCCGAGATCAGCCTCGAGAGCGTCGTCCTCGGCCATGTCCAGGTCCGCTACTCGACCGCGCGGGTCGATCGGGTCGGCACCTGGGCCGCCGGCTTCGCGATCGTCGCGGTGCTGGTGTGGCTCGCCGCCTTCGCCCACGCGCTGCGGTTCTCCCGCGACTTCGTCGCGCCGATCGCTCGCATGATGCAGTTCTCGGGTCGGGTCGCGGGCGGCTGCTTCACCGAGCAGCTCGACGTCGCCGCCCCCGGCGAGCTCGGCGAGCTGAAGGAGCACCTGAACGGCATGGCCCGCGATCTCGACTCGCGCGAGCAAGAGCGCCAGCGCTCGGAGCGGCGCGCCGAGGAGATGCGGCAAGAGCTGATCGCGGTGTCGCGCATGGCCGGCATGGCCGAGGTCGCGACCGGGGTCCTGCACAACGTCGGCAACGTCCTCAACAGCCTCAACACGTCGGTGTCGGTGACGACGACCCGGCTGCGCAACTCCAAGGTCGCGGCGCTCGCCAAGAGCGTCGATCTGTACCGCGCCCATCCCGGCGGCCTCGCCGCGTTCCTCGGCACCGAGAAGGGCGCGCTGTTGCCGCGCTTCCTCGAGAAGGTCGCCGACCAGCTCGCGGTCGATAACACCGAGATGCAGGGCGAGCTCGAGTCGATCAACCGCCACGTCCAGCACATCGCGACGATCGTCTCGACCCAGCAGTCGTACACCCGCGTCGCCGCGATCCGCGAGGTGACCAACCTCGCGGGCGTCGTCGACGACGCGCTCGGCATGGTCGAGGCCTCGTTCGCGCGCCATCGCATCGAGGTCGTGAAGGACTACCGGGTCGTCCCGCAGTTCGTGACCGATCGCCACAAGGTGCTGCAGATCGTCGTCAACCTGATCGCCAACGCCCGCCACGCGGTCAAGGACGGCCAGCACCCGCGAATCCAGGTCTCGGTGGTGCCGATCGGCGGCGGCGTCGAGCTCGCGGTCGAGGACAACGGCACCGGCATCCCGGCCGAGCTGCTCGATCGGATCTTCCAGCACGGCTTCACGACCAAGAAGGAGGGCCACGGCTTCGGTCTCCATTCGGCGGCCAACGCGGCCACCGAGCTTGGCGGCAAGCTCACGGTCTCCAGCCCCGGCACCGACCTCGGCGCCCGCTTCACCCTCACGCTCCTCGACCAACCAACCCAGGTGATCGATGCTCTCGCCAGCTGACCTGCGCCCCCGGATCCTCGTCGTCGACGACAACCAGGCGATCCTCGACGACTTTCGCAAGATCCTGCCGCGCGCGCCCGACACCGGCGCCGCCGAGCTCGCCGCCCTCGAGGACGCGCTGTTCGACGCCCCGGCCGTGGTCGATCACCGCGTCGACTTCGCGGTCGACACCGCGTCGCAGGGGCAAGAGGGCGTGGCCCGCGCCACCGCGGCGCTCGCCGAGGGTCGACCGTACTCGGTCGCGTTCGTCGACATGCGCATGCCGCCCGGCTGGGACGGGCTCGAGACCATCGAGCGGCTGTGGCGGGTCGATCCCGAGCTGCAGATCGTGATCTGCTCGGCCTACTCCGACTACTCGTGGGAGGATCTGCGGTCGCGCCTCGGCGAGCACGACGGCCTCCTGATCATCAAGAAGCCGTTCGATCCGATCGAGGTCGTGCAGTGCGTCCACGCCCTGACGTCCAAGTGGCGCCTGGCCCAGGAGGCCCGCGCCAACCTCCACAACCTCGAGGCCGCGGTCCGCGCCCGCACCGCCGAGCTCGAGACCGCCAACCAGCAGCTGTCGAACGAGATCCGCGAGCGCGAGCAGGTCGAGGTCGAGCTGCGGCTGGCCCAGAAGCTCGAGGCGATCGGCCAGCTCGCCGCCGGCGTCGCCCACGAGATCAACACGCCGATCCAGTTCGTCGGCGACAGCCTCAGCTTCATGCGCGAGAGCATCACCGGCGTGTTCAGCCTGATCGACGACCTGCGCGCCGCGATCGGCGACCAGGACGTGCTGAAGGCGCGCTTCGAGGATCTCGCCGAGACCGCCGACCTCGCGTACCTCGGCGAGAACGTGCCGCTGGCGATCACCCGCATGGAGGACGGCATCAGCCGGGTCGCCGCGATCGTCCGATCGATGAAGGAGCTGACCCACAACGGGCCGCGCGAGCTGTCGCCGGTCGATCTCAACCGCGCGCTCCACAACGCGCTGCAGGTCACCGGCAACAACTACAAGTACGTCGCCGATCTCGAGATCGACCTGCAGCCGATCCCCACGGTGCGCGGCTACCTCGGCGATCTCGGCCAGGTGTTCATCAACCTGATCGTCAACGCGTCCCACGCCATCGAGGATCGAGTGAAGGTCACGCCCGGCCGCGGCCGGCTGAAGGTCAGCACCCGGGTCGACGGCACCGACGTGGTGGTGTCGATCGGCGACACCGGGACCGGCATCCCCGAGGCGATCCGCCACCGCATCTTCGACGCGTTCTACACCACCAAGACCGTCGGCCGCGGCACCGGCCAGGGCCTCGCGATCGCGTCGCGCATCGTCGCCAAGACCCACCAGGGCGCGCTGACCTTCGACAGCGAGGTCGGCGTCGGCACCACCTTCCACGTCCGCCTGCCGATCGACGGCCCCGAGCTGGCGGCGGCCTAGCGCGCGCTCAGTCGGCGGCCTTGCGCGCGGCCCGCGCGGCCCGCGCCGCCTCGCGCTCGAGGTCGCGCTTGCGCTGCAGGTCGGCGGCGTTGCGCGCGGCGCGCGCGCCGAGGATGAAGCCGGCGAGCATGCCGGTCATCGCGACCAGCGGGATGAAGAAGATGTGGCCGAAGGTCACGTCACTTCCCGTCCTGCTCGACGCGGCGCAGCTCCTCTTCGAGGCGCTGGATCTCGGCGTTGAGCTTGCGCTGCCGCATCCACATCACGCCGAGCATGCCCGCGACCAGCACCCAGATCACGCCGTAGGCGATGAAGACGTGGCGCTCGTTGCGCTGGATCTTCTGCGCGGCGCGGGCGTGGGCGAGGATCTCGAAGCGCGTCGTGATGTCGGCGCGCCAGCCCGCGTCCTTGTCGATCTCGGCGGCGCACTGCTCGCGCATCGGCGACGCGTAGGCAGCGGGCTGGGCGCCGGCGGGCGGCGGCGCAGGTTGGGCGGCGGGCTGCGCGGCGGCACCCGACGCGGTGGCGACGACGACCGCGACGACGACGAGGAGGCGATGGACGATGGTCATGACGGGCTCACGGTTCGAGGATGCCGGCGTCGAGGGCGCGCTCGCGCAGCTCGCGCAACTGACGGACGCCGCGGGCCTGGGCGACGCGCACGACCAGCAACAGGACGAACAGACCGATGATGGTCAACGACGTCAGGCGGAAGGTCGACTTCATCGTGCCCTCGAGCGTGCTCGCGACCTCGGCCTTGGGATGCAGGAAGTTCCAGAACTTCACCGAGAAGTACACCAGCGGCACGTCGACCATCGCGAACACCGCGAGCCCGGCCGACAGTCGCTCGGCGCCGGCGCCGCCGAAGCGCCGCACCAGCACGTAGCCGACCATCAACAGCCACAGCAGCAGCGACGTCGTCAGCCGCATCTCCCACTGCCACCACACCCCCCACGCCGCGCGGCCCCACACCGATCCCGTGATCAGCACGATCGCGCCGAACACCACCGACAGCTCGGCGGCGGCGGCGGCGATGTCGTCGTAGCGCGGGTTGCGGGTCTTCAGGTACAGCGCCGCGGGGATGCCGCACGCGAACACCGCCGCGAACAACATGAACGCGAACGGCACGTGGAAGTAGAGGATCTTCTGGTTCCAGAACAGCTGCGTCGCCTCGAGCTCGGCGACGTAGAAGACGCTGTAGACCGACCACGCCAGCGCGGCGGCGACCACCGCGGCGAGGGCCGGGACGAGGAATCGCTTCATTCGATCACCAGGGCTTCGAAGGTCCACAGCGCGGTGATGACGAACAGCGCGTCGTACACCACCAGGAACTGGATCCAGAACCACGCCTCGTCGGGGACGGCCGGGGTCGCCAGCAGCGCCGCGGTCGCGCGGGTGCCGGCCAGGAACAGCGGGATCAGGATCGGATAGAGGATGACGGGCAAGAGCACGTCGCGCGATCGCACCCGCAACAGCATCGCGGCGAACACCGTGCCGACCACCGCGATGCCGAGCACGCCGAGCGCGAGGGTCAGCGCCAGCGCGCCCCAGCCACCCGCGAGGTCGAGGTTGTAGAGCAGCACCGTGACCGGCACGATCACCACCGCGACCATGCCGATCAAGAGGCCCATCGCGATCGCCTTGCCGATGAAGATCGCCAGCCGCGGCGCCGGCGACAGCAACAGCGCGCGCATGGTGTCGCCCTCGCGCTCGCGATCGAAGGCGCGGCCGAGGCCGAGGGTGCCCGCGAACGCCAGCGCGCCCCAGACGATGCCGGGCACCGCGCCCGCGACCACCTTCTTGTCGTTGATGAACGCGAACGAGAAGATCACCACCACCGTCACCGCGAAGAACGCCATCGTGTAGAGGATCTCGCGGCTGCGCAGCTCGACGCGGAGATCCTTCCCCGCAACGACGGCGACCAGACGGAAGAAGCCCACGGCATCGGTTGTACCGTACTCTCGGGAGGGCTGTCGCCAGCCCTCCCCCACCGGGGTCATGCCCCCGGCGGGTCCCCCACCAAGACGCGTGACCTCGAACGCGTTACTCCGCATGGCGGTGATAGACGTCGCGCAACGCGGCGTAGGAGAAGCCGCTCGCCGCGCGCTCGTCGCACGCGACCTTGCCGCGGTTGAGGACGACGACGTGATCGGTGACGTCGGCGATCGCCTCCAGATCGTGGGTGACGCACAGGATGATCGCGCCGTCGGCCTTGGCGCGACCGAGCCGGGCGCCGAGCGCCAGCGCGCCGCCGCGATCGAGGCCGGTGAACGGCTCGTCGAGCAGCAGCAGCGACGGCCGCGCCAGCAGCGCCCGCGCCAGCGCCAGGCGCTGCACCATGCCGCGCGAGTAGGTGCGGACCGCGCGGCTCCGGGCCCGCGGCTCGAGGCCGACCTCGTCGAGCAGCGCGGTCGCCCGGGCCTCGGCGTCGGCGACGCCGTACAGCGCCGCGAAGAACGTCAGGTTCTCGATCGCCGACAGCTCGCCGTAGCACAGCGAGCTGTGGGCCAGGAGGCCGATGTCCTGGCGCAGCCGATCGTCGACCGTGCGCGCCGCCTCACCGTCGAGGTAGCGGACCTCGCCCGACGACGCCCGCACCAGGGTCGACAGGATCCCGAGCAGCGTGGTCTTGCCCGCGCCGTTGGGGCCGAGCAGCGCGCACACCGAGCCGGCGCCGATCCGCAGGTTGACGTTGGCCAGCGCGCGGTGCTCGCCGAACCGCTTGCCGACTTTCTCGACGACGATCGTCGACAGCGCCACCGCTACCCCGGGCCGGGCTCGGCCCGCCGGTGCGGGGCCTGGCGGTACAGCGCCTCGAGCTGCGTCATCAGCGCGGCGCGGCGAGCCGGCTCGGCGCCGCTGGCCTCGAGGGCGGCCAGCTCGTCGAGCAACGCCTCGAACTGGGCCTCGGGCACCGCGCCATCGCGTGGCCGCCACAGCGCGAACACCAGGCACAGGACGATGATCGCGAGGACCGCCAGGCCGACCGCGACCCGCGACCACCGCCGCCACGCCGGCTCGCGCGGCAGATCCTCGAGCGCGAACACCATGCGCTCGCCCGGCATGATCGTGATCGGCGAGATCACCGAGAACCGACCGCGCTCGTCGTCGACCTGCTCGACCTTGGGGCCGCGGACGGGCGGCAGCACGACCCGCAGCTCGTTGCCGTCGGGGTGCTTGATCTCGATGCCGCTCTCGAACGCGCCGAGCGGCAGCGGCATGCTCCAGCGCAGCTCGCCGTCCTCGACCGGCAGCGAGAACCCAGCGATGAACTGGTAGCCGCCTGGCGGGATCGGTCGGCGGATGATGAAGCCGCGCGCGGGATCGATGCCGACCATGTCCTGGAAGTCGTCGCGCACCATCGCGCCGGTGAAGCCCTCGGGCAGCGGCATGGTCAGCTCGTCGGGCCGACCGTCGGTGCTCGCGACGTACGGCGCCCACGAGGTGTTGCGGATCGCGAACTGCCCGCGCACGCCGACGTAGACGTCGTCGATCCAGCTGGTGAGGCTGAACGAGAACATCACGCGCGGGTACACCAGCACCGTGATCGACACGCCGCGCTCGGGCGTGAGCTGGAACGGCGCCGAGAGATAGCGCTGGCCGCGCATCGTGGTGCGCACCGCGTAGGCGCGCTCGGCGCCCGCCGCGACGTCGATGAAGCGACAGCCACCGTCGCCGCGGACCTGCCACGCGCCCTCGGCCGCGACCCGGGCGCCGCCCTGGGCCGGCACCGTCACCATCTGCTTGAACGTCACGTCGAGATCGGCGACCAGCGACAGCTCGACCGCGACGCCCGGCGGCAAGCCGGTCAACGTCGCGGTGCCGGTCGCGTCGGTCAGCTGCGTGGCGGTGGCGAGATCGGCCACGCCGTCGGTGCGACGGGCCCCGACCGTGACGCCGACCAGCGGCCGGCCACCGCTCTTCACCGTGACCGCGAGCGTGCCGGTCGCCAGCGCCGGATCGGCGACCGGATCGGTCCAGGTCGTCACCGCCGAGTCGAGCTCGAGCAGCGGCCGCTCGGCCGGCGTGGTCTTCAGCACCTCGCCGGTCAGCGCATCGATCAGCTCGACCGGATGACCGAGCTCGGGCACGCCCGACAACAGCACCCGCACGACGCCGCGCGGGATCGTCGCCTTGGTCGGCTGATCCTCGAGGCGCGCGAAGTCGTCGACCGGCGCCGCGGTCGAGGTCCGCTGCTCCGACGACAGCATCACCCGCACGCCGGCCTCGCCGTCGAGCAGGATCGGGATCGAGGCCAGGCGATCGGTCGCGCCGTTGCGCGGCAGCTGGGTCATCGCGAAGTACGAGGTCGCGCCGCGCGGATCCGAGCCGGCGAACACCGCGCGACCGGCGGCGTCGGTGGTCGCGACCCGGCCGACCACGGTCTGATCGTGGCGGTAGCCGACCAGCGCGATCGGCACGCCGTCGAGCGGCGCCGCGTCGCTGAAGTCGTCGTAGCTGATGCGCACCGTGATCGTGTCGCGAGCGTCGCCGGCCTCGGGGCGCGGCTGGCCGCTCATCATGCGCGGCGTCATCGGACCCTGGGCGCCCGGCGCCGTGCCCGCCAGCGGCACCGTCGACAGCATCACCCGGATGCCGCCGGTCTGCGGCATCGGGAACTGCTGCGAGCCGACGATCGTCGTGCCGTCGGTGCCGACCGTCGTGAGCTTCACCCGGATCGCCTCGGGGACGTCGGTGAACGTCGCGCGGCCCTCGGCGTCGGTGCGCGCGACCTGGGTGGTCGGCGCGCCGGTCCCGCTCGCGGGCGTCATCGTCAGCGTGACCTCGGTGCCGGTGACCGGCAGGTTGCGATCGCCCGCGACCACGCGGACCATCACCGTGCCATCGCGCATGCTGGCGTCGGGCAGCGGCTTGCCGACCGCGTCGGCCGGCTGCGCCGACACCGGCGGCGCCGCGACGAACGTGAGCGCCAGCGCGGCGACGGCGAGGACGACGATGCGACCGATCACGACGCCTCCTCCTTCGCGGACCCGACCGCGACAACGGTTTCGGTCGCGGGTACGGCGACGGTTTCGGTCGCGGGTACGGCGACGGTTTCGGCCACGGGTACGGTTTCGGTCACGGGTACGGTTTCGGTCACGGATACGGTTTCGGTAACGGGTACGGCAACGGCTTCGGCGGCGTGGCTGTCGTCGGTCTCGGGCGCGATCGCCACCACCGCCGCGGGCACCTTGGCCTCGGCCTTGCCAGCCTTCTTCTGCTGCTTCTGCGCCGCCCGCGCGGCCTTGCCGTCGATCTCCGCGCGCGCCTTCAGCTCGGCGAGGATGCGCTCGCGCGGCGTCAGGCCGCCGCCCATCTCGAGCGTCTTGATCACGTCGATCGCCCGGCCGCGGTAGACCGCGATCAGCGCCTGCGCCTCGGGCACCGCCACCTTGCCGGTGTCGCGATCGAACTCGATCTCCTTGATCGCGCGCAGGAGGCTGCGCTTCTCGCGCTCGAGCTCCTCGCGGGAGCCGCGCACCGTGAACCAGTCGTCGCCGACGTGATCGAGCAGCGCCGCCGCGGCACGAGTCAGCGCGTAGCCCGCGCCGACCACCGCGATCCAGCACAGGCACATCACGATCACCGACGGCGTGATGTGCCAGCGGTTGGCGCGCGCGATGAAGATCCAGCCCGGCGGGATCAGCGCCAGCGCGATCGCCCACGACGGGATCGCCGGTCGCCCCAGGGCGCGGGCGCGCGGCAGCCCGGCGCTGGGCGGGTACGGGCGCGGCGCTTGCTCGACCGGCTGTTCACTCATCGTGATCTCGCAGCTCGTCGTCGAGCTTGTCGCGGTACCTGTCGTCCTCGATCTTGGCCGGCGCCATCGCGACCGCGCCGCGGTTGCGACGTCCGACCCGCCAGCCGATCGCGCCGAGCACCACCAGCCCGCCCGCGATCGCCGCGTACGGCAGCACCCAGGTCAGGCTCGAGCGCGGCTGCGCGAGCACGTCCTCGCCGCCGTACTGCTTCACGAACGTGCTGATCACCGCGTTGCGCGCCTCGATGCGGCCGCGGTCGGTGGTCTGATCGTAGAGCGACAGGATCTCGAGGACCTTCTTGCGCTCCATCGCCGCGAAGCCGCACTTGCAGTCGTGCAGCGTCTCGCGCTGGCAGCCGCCGCACATGCACACCAGGTCGTGCATCAGCTTCGACGCCAGCGGCGAGTCGGGCCGGAACTTGTGGGCCCAGCCCTTGTCGTCGGCGTGGCCGCGGGCGCGGACCTCCGAGTCGACGTGCTCCTGCGGCGCATTCTCCGCCTGCGCGACGCGGGTGACCGCGGGCGGCAGCGTGTCGTCGGCCTGGGCCACCGCGATCGCGGGCCCGACCAGCGCCGCGACCAGCACCAGCAGGCCCGCGAGATCGGCGGCGCGTCCCGCCGGCGTCCGCGGCCGCCGCGACACCAGGTCGACGATGCTCTGCGGGATCAGGCAGACGAACACCCCGAACGCCAGGAACACGAAGCCGAGCCACAGCCAGTTGATCAGCGGGTTGATGTAGATGCGGAAGTTGGCGAGCCCGGTCTCGGTGTCGAACCCGGTGAGGACGATGTAGACGTCCTCGGACAGCCGCTCGTGGATCGCGACCTCGGTGGTCGGCTCGCTGCCCTTGCGGAAGCTCCACCGCGCCGGCTCCAGCCGCTCGAGCCGCTCCTTGCCGAGGTAGAGGCTGACGTGGGCGGTCGTCGCGATCTTGTTGTCGTCGGCGGTCTGCTCGAGCGCCTCGTAGACGAACGTGTAGCCGCGGACCTTGAACGACGCGGCGGCCTCGGGCTTGCCGTCGGCCTTGAGCTGCACCGCGGGCACCTCGATCGTGCGATCGACCATCGCGTCCCAGGCCTTGCCGGTGAAGCCGACGAACATCACCGCGATCGCGAGGTGGATGATGTAGCCGCCGTACTTCCGGCGCTTGATCAACATCAGGCCGACCAGCGACGTGAACGGATCGGAGCCGGTCTGCCGAGTCCGCGCGATGATGCCGCGGATGTACTCCTGCACGATGCTGGCGAAGGTGAACGCACACAGACCGAAGGTCGCGAGCGGCACCGGCAGGCGCAGCTCGTCGGTGAGGATCGGCGTCAGCGCCCGGGCCGGCGGCACGAAGAGCGCGAGCCCGAGCATCGTCAGCACCGACGTCACCGTCGGCCACAGGAACTGCGCCAGCAGCCGTTCGCCCGTGGTCTTGCGCCACGCCAGGAGCGGCGCCGCGCCGGCGAGGAACAGCAGCGCCAGCCCGAGCGGCGTCATCCAGCGGTTGAAGAACGCCGACGCGATCGTGATGCGCTCACCGAACAGCGCCTCGGTGATCGTCGGCAGCATCGTCACGAACAGGACGAAGAACGCGCACGACAGCAGGATCCAGTTGTTGAGGAGGAACGCGACCTCGCGCGAGATGAACGACTCGAACTTGTTGACCGAGCGCAGCCGCGGCAGCCGATAGATCAAGAGGCCGAGCGCCACGATCAAGAAGAAGACCATGAAGACGATGAACTGCAGCGCGAGGTTGTCGTCCTCGCCGAACGCGTGCACCGACTGCACGACGCCCGAGCGCGTCATGAACGTGCCGAAGATCGTGAAGAAGAACGTCAGGATGATCAGCATCAGGTTCCACACCTTCAGCATCCCGCGTTGCTCCTGGATGACCGCGGTGTGGAGGAACGCGATCGTCGTGAACCACGGGATGAGCCCGGCGTTCTCGACCGGGTCCCACGCCCAGTAGCCACCCCAGCCCAGCTCCTCGTAGGCCCAGCGCCCGCCGAGGATGAGGCCGAACGACAGGAAGAAGAAGCAGACCAGCGCCCACGACCGCACCGACGACAGCCACAGATCGTCGAGGCGGCCCGACGCCAGCGCCGCGATCGCGAACGCGAAGGGGATCGTCGCGGCGACGAAGCCGATGTAGAGCGACGGCGGATGGATGACCATCCAGTAGTTCTGCAGGAGCGGGTTCAGGCCCTGACCGTCGGGCGGCGGCGACGTCAAGAACGTCGTGAACGGATCCTTGTCGAAGATCAGCAGCGTCAAGAAGAACAGCTGCACCACCATGATGGTGCCGACGACGAAGCCGATCATGTCGCGGTGGCGGCGGGCGTTGGTGACGATCGCGACCGTCGAGAACCCCGCGAGCACCAGCACCCAGAACAGCAGCGAGCCGTCGAGCGCGCCCCAGAACGCCGTGATCTTGTACGACGTGTCCATCGAGGTATCGCTGGTCGCCGCGATGTACTTGATCGTGTAGTCGTGGGTGAGGAACGCGTAGATCAGCAGCGCCGACGTCACCGCGATCATCGCGAAGAAGCCGTACAGGCCCCACACCGATGCCGCGACCAGGCGCGGGTTCTTGCGGGCGTTGCCGACGATGCCGAGGCCGGCGGTGCCGGCGGCGATGAGGTACGACAGGAGCAGCGCGATCGCGCCGACGATGGCGATCGGTGAGGTCGGGAGCTCTCCGTTCACTTGAACAGCTTCTCGCGATTCGCGCCCTCGTACTTCGACGGGCACTTGGCCATCAGGTTGGTCGCGATCAGGACCGGCTCACCGTTCTCGAGGACGATCTTGCCCTCGGCCACGACCTCGGCCTTGTCCTGGAACGTGTCGGGCTTGGGCCCGGTGTTGCGGACCAGGATGCGGCGGCCCTTGTGCTCGAGCACGAAGGTGCGGTGCATCTCCTGCGCGACGACCTGCTCGGTGATCGTGCCGGCCTCGACCCAGCCGTGGACCTTCATCACCTTGCCCTGCCAGTGGTCGGGGGCGATCACCACCTCGTCGACCATCTTGTAGTAGCTGGTGTGGCTACGCGACGAATGGAAAAAGAACCCAGAGACGCCGAGGACAACGGCGGCGGTGAGAGCGATCTTGGCCACGGTGGCTTGCTTCACGGGAGCTCCTCTGGGAATCGACACGAGCACGGGCGGCCGAGCCGCGGAGACAGACGCAGGATCCTCGAGGATCCACCATGTCCCACTCGTGAGTAGTGAGTAGCATGCCACGGGCCAAGCTCCGGGGCGTCGGTGCTGTGGTTCGTTGCCGC
>JAYTAJ010000575.1:0-1614 GCA_043737575.1 Myxococcales bacterium
TACGGCGGGAGCGCAGGCGCCGACCGAGGCGGTGCGACGAGCCGACGAGCTGTTTCGCGAGGGCCGCGCGCTCCTCGATCAGGGCAAGGCCGCCGACGCGTGCCCGAAGTTCGAGGAGAGCCAGCGGCTCGATCCCGGGCTCGGCACGCTGCTCAACCTCGCCGACTGCTACGAGCGCACCGATCGCCTGGCGTCGGCGCTGGCCGCGTTCCGCAGCTCCGAGGAGCAGGCGCGATCGCTCGGCGAAAAGAAGCGCGAGATCGCCGCGGCCGATCGCGCGCGCTCCCTCGAGGGTCGGGTGTCGCGGGTGACGATCACCGTCGCGCCCGGTCAGCGCCCCGACGGCTTCACCGTCAAGCGCAACGGCACGACCGTCGCGGCCCTCGACTTCGGGCGGCCGATCGCGGTCGATCCGGGCGCGGTCACGATCGAGGCCAGCGCGCCCGGCCGCCAGATCTTCGCGACGACCGTGCAGATCACGACCGCGCGGACCAGCCCGCAGATCGACATCCCCGAGCTGGCCGCCGAGATCACGACCGCGCCGATCGGCGAAGTCATCGCGCCGCCGCCGCGCACCGAGCGCACCGTCGTCGATCCCGGCACGGGTCGCCGCCGCCTCGGCTACATCGTCGGCGGCGTCGGCGTCGCCGGACTCGGCGCGGGCGTGGTGATCGGCCTCCTCGCCCGGAGCACGTACAAGGACGCGTACACGAAGTACCACTGCACGGGCGACGACCAGCCGGTGTGCGATCCCGACGGCGTCGGGCCGCTCAACGACGCGGTCGATCAGGGCACGCTCGGCACGATCGTCGGCGGCATCGGCGTCGCGGCGATCGCAGCGGGCGCAGTGCTGTGGCTGACCGCGCCGTCAGCGCGCTCGGTCGAGGTCGCGCCGATGGTGAGCGCCGACGGTGCCGGCGTGACCTTCGCCGGCCGGTTCTGAGGATCCGAGGGAACCGAGGATCCGAATCTCATCTGGGAGTCGAGTCGGAATGGCCGTTCTGACCAACGCTCTGCGCATGGGATTTTGCGATCGCGGGCCAGGTCGGTCTACGATCGGTTTTCGATGCGCGGCTCGTCGCTGGTGATCCTGGGGCTCGTCGCCGCGTGCAGCGGCGCGCGCCGCAGCGAGACCGCGCCCGCCGAGCCCGCGGCGCCGCCGATCCGCACCGCGTCCTACGATCTGCGGTGGGGTGCGTCGCTCATCGGCGACGCGGTCGAGCGCGACGACGGCGCGCGCTTCACCCGCCGCGAGCGCATCGTGGTGCGGCGCGGCGACGCGATCGTCGTCGACGAGCTCGAGCTGGCGATCGATCGCGTCGACGGCCAGGCCCGCACGATCACGCTCGAGCGCTGGCGCGACGGCGCGGTCAGCCGCGGCCGCGCCGACGCCTCGCCGACCGGCTGGGACGTCACGCTCGACGGCGAGCCCGCGATCGCGCTGCCGCCCGCGACGCCGTTCGAGGACGCGGTGGCCGGCGCCGCCGCGGCCGGGGGCTTTCGCGGTCCGGTCGTGCTGGCCGGCTATGGCTTCGCGATCGCCGCGCTGACGATCGCGCGCGACGGTGGCGGCGCGGGCGAGGACGGCTGGCTCGCGACGCTGACGATCGACGG
>JAYTAJ010000576.1:0-1611 GCA_043737575.1 Myxococcales bacterium
GGGCTGCCGCCGCCGCCGCTGCACGAGGTCGCGGCGATGATCACGCAGGCGAGGATCACGGCGCGCATCGCCGTCGGTCTTTAGCACGACGCGATCGCCGTGGGTTGGTCGCGGCCGTCGTCTCGTAGTTTCGGTCACCGACTCGACTCCCAGAGGCACCCTCGCTTACGCTCGGCCGATGACCGACATCGTCTGGATCCACGCTCGCGAAGTCCTCGACTCGCGAGGCAACCCTACCGTCGAGGCCGAGGTCGGACTCGACAGTGGCGCGCTCGGCCGCGCGATCGTCCCGTCGGGCGCATCGACCGGCGAGCACGAGGCGCTCGAGCTGCGCGACGGCGACGCCGCGCGCTTCCTCGGCAAGGGCGTGCAGCAGGCGGTCGGCAACATCATCGAGACCATCGCGCCCGAGCTGATCGGCGCCGACGCCGCCGATCAGGCCGCGATCGACGCGCTGCTGTGCGAGCTCGACGGCACGCCGACCAAGAGCGCGCTCGGCGCCAACGCGATCCTCGCGGTGTCGATGGCGACCGCGCGCGCCGCCGCCAGCGCCCACGAGCTGCCGCTGTACCGCTACCTCGGCGGCGTCGGCGCGCTGACCCTGCCCGTGCCGCTGATGAACATCATCAACGGCGGCGCCCACGCCGACAACGCGCTCGACATCCAGGAGTTCATGATCGTGCCCGCCGGGTTCGATCGCTTCGACGAGGCGCTGCGCGCCGGCGTCGAGGTCTTCCACCACCTGAAGAAGATCCTGTCGGCCAAGGGCCAGGCCACCAACGTCGGCGACGAGGGCGGCTTCGCGCCCGCGATCGCCACCGCCGACGAGGCGCTGTCGACGATCCTCGAGGCGATCGACAAGGCCGGCTACAAGGCCGGCGAGCAGATCGGGCTCGCCCTCGACGTCGCCGCGTCGGAGTTCTTCGACAAGCAGGCCGGGACCTACCAGTACGAGGGCCAGGCCCGCACCGCCGCCGAGATGATCGAGCTGTACGCGAGCTGGGCCGCCAAGTTCCCGCTGGTCTCGATCGAGGACGGCCTCGATCAGGACGACTGGGACGGCTGGAAGGCGCTCACCGTTAGCCTCGGCAACAAGCTCCAGCTGGTCGGCGACGATCTGTTCGTCACCCAGACCGCGCGCCTCCGCCGCGGCATCGACGCCGGCATCGCCAACTCGATCCTCGTGAAGGTCAACCAGATCGGCACGCTGTCCGAGACCCTCGACGCCGTCCGCACCGCGCAGCACAGCCGCTACACCGCCATCATCTCGCACCGCTCGGGCGAGACCGAGGACGCGTTCATCGCCGACCTCGCCGTCGCCACCAACGCCGGCCAGATCAAGACCGGCTCCGCCTCGCGCTCCGATCGCGTCGCCAAGTACAACCAGCTCCTCCGCATCAGCGACGAGCTCGGCGACGACGCCCGCTTCCCCGGCGCCGCGCTGTTCAAGCGCTGACCGCGACCCGCAGCTCGCCGAGGATGCCGTGGCCGTCGGGCACGTCGCTGACCTCGGGGATCACGATGGTCATCGCGGCGCCCGTGTCGAGCACCATGCGAACCGGTCGCGACGCACCGCGACCCCGAGCGGCTGCGTGTGCCAGCAGCAATAGC
>JAYTAJ010000577.1:0-20230 GCA_043737575.1 Myxococcales bacterium
TTGTCCATCCGCAGCAGCTTGAAGATCGCGAGCGGCTGATCGCGCGCGCCCGACACCCCGACGTGGCCGCCGATCGCGCGCACCCGCTTGTACAGCGCCACCAGCGCCGCCACCCCCGAGCTATCGATCAGATCGAGCCCCGACAGATCGACCGTGACCTTCAGGCACCGCGCGCTGACGATGCGATCGATCTCGTGGCCGAGCTCGGGCGCGGTGAGGACGTCGAGGGTTCCGGTGATGCGGAGCGAGACGGCGTCGCCTTGTTCAGAGCGGGCGATTTCGATGGGCACAAGTCACCTTTGCGCGATGCGGGCAGAGGGTGCGGCGAGCTCGCGCGCACCCGGCAGTCGTTTATGGAGCCGCCACAGGTTCGGCGGACCGGGCTCGTACTCGACCAGGTCCAGCATGGCGCGCGCGATGTGTAGCCCCATGCCGCCCTCGGGCAGCGAGTCGAGATCGGGGCTCTCGACCTTGCTCGGATCGAACACCCGGCCGTGATCGACCAGCTCGAGGGTCACCCCGTCGCCGTCGACCCGGGCGTGCAGCTCGATGATCGGATCGATCATGCCCTTGCACGCGTGGAGCGCGACGTTGTTGTAGATCTCGGCGAACGCCGACACCACTGCGACGTCGAAGGGATCGCGGACGTCGTAGCCGGGCGCGAGATCGTCGCTGGAGCCGAGGTCGCTGCCGTTGTGGGTCCGCGCGAGGCGGCACACCTCGGCCACGAGCCGGACCGCAAGCGCGCGGTGGTGTAGCGAGCACGGAGCGGACAGCCGGATGGCGCGCGGATCCATGAACCGGGCCGAACATAACAGATCCGCGGGATGCGAGGCGATCGTCGCGCGTGTTACCGTCGCCACCGATGCAGCGGAGTGTCCGTTTCGTGAAACGGGCGATCGATCTGGCGGGGTCGGTGGCCGGGCTGATGCTCACGGCGCCGCTCATGCCGGTGATCGCCGCGGCGATCTATCTCGACTCGCCCGGGCCGATCATGTTCCGGCAGCGTCGAGCCGGCGGCCTGCGCGAGGTTCGCTACGAGGGCGGCACCAAGCGGTTCCTGTTCCACGAGTTTCACATGCACAAGTTCCGGACCATGCGTCCGGACGCCGAGCGCTTCACCGGCGCGGTGATCGCCGGCGCCGACGACCCCCGCGTCACCCGGGTCGGTCGGTTCCTGCGCAAGTCGCGGCTCGACGAGCTGCCACAGTTCTGGGACGTCTTGCGCGGCGAGATGAGCCTGGTCGGGCCTCGCCCCGAGCGCCCCGAGCTGATCGAGAACCTCGCCTACGCGATCCCGTTCTTCGAGGAGCGCATGCGCGACGTCAAGCCCGGCATCACCGGGCTCGCCCAGGTCTCGCTCGGCTACACCGGCTCGATCCCCGAGGGCAGCGAGATCGCCAAGCTCGCCGCGACGCTGCAGAACCCCTACGACCTCGAGGAGGCAAAGGGCGCGCTCGCCGACGACATGCGCATCAAGCTGCTCTACGACCTCGCGTACACCGCCGCGCTCGAGGACATGAAGACGTTCCTCTCGACCGAGCTGAGCGTCATCTTCAGGACGCCGCTGGTGATGCTACGCGCGGTCGGCCGCTAAATGCCGGTTTGACCCCTTGGTCCCAGGCGCCTACCATCGTGACGCGAATGGCAAAGCGCGCGGGTCTCAGCATCTCGGTCAAGATGATCTTGACCACCACGTTCCTCATCTTGATGACGGTGGTCGGGTTCGGTGCGCTGAACGCGTGCAACATCCGCAACGCCTACGACAGCTCGGCGCGCGAGAAGACCGAGATCTTCCGGCAGTCGCTGCGCAGCAAGGGCGCGACGACGACGCAGGTGTTCTCGAAGGCGCTCGAGAAGTTCCTGATCGACAACCAGGACAACGAGATCCAGCAGCTGGTCGAGCGCACCGCGCGGCAGGACGAGGGCCTGCGCCTGGTCTACGTCCTCGGCCGCGATCAGAACCTGATCGCCTACTGCAAGGTCCAGCGCGGCGCCGCGGTGCTGTGCGACCGCGGCGGCTATCCCGCCGAGATGCACGTGCCGGTCACGCACGAGTCGTGGGCCAAGGTGGTCGCGATCTGGCAGCAGCGCGCCGCCGCCAACCAGGCCGATCCCGCGGTCACCTTCGACATCCCGGGCGAGAAGCTCGAGGTCTTCGCGTTCCCGATCTTCGTCGGCGCCGAGCCCACCGCCGCGACCGCGATCGCGGTCGAGGTCGGCGACAGCCGCCAGGGCTACGTGGTGTTCGGCTACGACCTGGCGCCGCTCGACGAGTTCGCCGCCGAGAGCGCCAAGCAGAAGGACAAGGCGTCGCGCGACGCCGCGATCCGCACGGGCATCGTCGGCCTCCTGTTCGTCCTGATCGGCACGCTGCTCGCGATCTTCCAGGGGCTACAGATCTCGAAGCCGATCAAGCTCCTGTCGTGGAAGGTCGATCAGATCGCGCGCGGCGATCTGGCGGCCCGCGTCGAGATCCGCTCGACCGACGAGATCGGGATGCTCGGTGAGAACTTCAACTTCATGGCCGATCAGCTCACGGTGCTGCTGCAGCAGACCGCCGAGAAGGCGACGATGGAGAAGGAGCTGGAGGTCGCCAAGACCATCCAGGAGACCCTGGTGCCGACCCACGATCCGGTCGACAAGGGCGTGTTCAAGTTCGCCGGCTACTTTCAGCCGGCGTCGCAGTGCGGCGGCGACTGGTGGACCTGGCACGAGATGGTCGGCGAGAAGATCCTCGTCGTCATCGGCGACGTCACCGGCCACGGCGTACCGTCGGCGATGATCACCGCGGCGGCCAAGGCCGCGTGCGACGTCGCGCGCTCGGTCCACGGCGACAACATCGATCCCGCGCTGTTGCTCGAGATCATGAACAACGCGATCTACCAGAGCGCCAAGCGCAAGTTCGTGATGACGTGCTTCGCGTCGACGATCGACATCAAGAAGCGGACGATCACCTACGCCAACGCCGGCCACAACTTCCCGTACCTGTACCGCACCACCGAGGGTGGCGGCGGCGAGTTCGGGTCGCTGATGATCCGCGGCAACCGCCTCGGCGACCTCAAGGAGTCGAAGTACGAGGTCAAGACCACCGAGCTCCAGGTCGGCGATCTGCTGGTCTGGTACACCGACGGCATCGTCGAGTGCGAGAGCTCGACGGGCGAGGAGTACGGCGAGAAGCGGTTCCGCGCCTCGGTGCGGCGGGCCGCGGCCCTGGACGCCGGCGAGATCCGCGATGCGGTCGTGACCGACGCCGCCAACTTCTTCGGCGACACGGTGCGCAAGGACGACATCACGCTCGTCATCGGGAAGATCCACTAGGAGGCTTGCGCGCATGAACCCTGATCTCATTCGAGCCTTGGTCGTCACCGCGTTCCTCGGGGGCGCGGTCGCGATCGTCCCGGGCACGATCGGCTCCGCGCACGCCCAGGCCGAGGACGATCTGCGCGAGGGCGATCAGTACTTCGAGGAGGGCGACTTCCGCCGCGCCGCGCGCTCCTACGACACCGCCATCCGCAAGTACCCGGCCCAGGTCTCGGCCGAGGCCTACGGCAAGCGCGCCGCGATCTACATCATCCTCAAGGACTTCGAGGGCGGCCTGCAGTTCGTGCGCAAGGTCGCCAAGGCCCAGCACCCCGAGGCCCCCGAGATCCTCGAGCAGGAAGCCCTGATGCTGTGGCAGCTCGGCGACAAGGCCGAGGCGGTCGCGATCGCCGAGCGCGTCGTCGCGCGGCGCCCGACGTCGTTCCTCAACCAGAACCTGATCGGCGAGTTCTACGCCAACCGCGATCCGGTCCGCACCATCAACGCCTACGAGGGGTATCTGCAGTCGCGGCCCGCGGCGATCGAGAGTAACGACGTCCTGCCGCGCATCCGCCTCGGGTTCGCGTACCTCGGCCGCGCCCGCACCGCCCTGCGCGACGGCAAGACCGCCGACGCCGCGACCGACTACGACAAGGCGGTGACCCAGCTCGAGACCGTACAGCGCAAGTTCGGCAAGCGCGCCAACGCGACGATCAACGCCGACAACGGTCTGTGCGCCGGCTACACCGGGCAGGGCGAGTTCGATCGCGCGATCGCGGTGTGCGAGCGCGTCGTCGGCGATCCCCGCAAGGTCGATCCCAACGGCAGCGTGTGGTTCAACCTCGGCGTCGCGTACCTGGCGAAGAAGCAGCCGGTGCGCGCCCGCGGCGCCGCGACCGAGTTCCTGAAGGTGAAGCGCAACGAGGCGCGCGGCTTCATCCTCACCGGCGACGCCTACTTCCAGGAGAAGGACTGGGCCGCCGCCCTCGACGCGTACCTCAAGGCCGAGAAGCTCCTGCGCGCCGGGCAGCAGCGCGAGCAGGTGAGCCTGTCGATCCAGCTCGGCAAGACCTACCGCCGCCTGCCGTTCACCGGCTCGGGCTCCAACCCGAACCTCAGCCTCGCGGTCGAGAAGCTCGAGACCGGCATCGCCGCCAACCCGTCGAGCTTCGAGCTGTCGGCCGAGCTCGGCGGCGCGTACCTGGCGTCGCGCCAGGACGCCAAGGCGCTGGCCACCGCCGAGCGCCTGATCGGCGCGAAGGAGTTCGCGACCGCGTCGGCCGACGACAAGACCGCGCTCTACTTGGTCGCGGCCAAGGCCCAGTACAACAGCGGCAAGCTGATCCTGGCGCGGCAGCGGTTCGAGGCCGCGGTCGCGATCCGCCCGAAGGACGTCCAGCTCCAGCGCCAGCTGATCGAGACGATCAACGCCCAGGCGTGGAACGCGCTCGACAAGGGCGATGCCCGCGGCGCCCAGGGCTTCCTCGAGGAGGCCGCCACCGTCGAGAGCAAGTCGCCGATGACCGCGCTCAACATGGCGGTGCTCGCGATCGATCGCGGCGACTGCGACGGCGCCCAGCGCCACCTCGGCAAGCTCGAGGGCAACCAGCGCGGCTACGCGATGGTGTACCAGCGCCTGATGGGCCGCGCGTACCTGTGCGCGAAGAAGCCCGACAAGGCCAAGGCGGCGGAGCGGTTCGCGCTCGCCGACGCCGAGGCCAAGAAGAACCAGGCCAACCTGCTCGCCGCCGAGATCTACACCGAGTGGGCGCCGCTGCTCCCCGAGGCGGCGCTCGACGACGCGATCGAGAAGCTGACCGCCGCGGTGCAGTTCTCCGCCCAGGTGCCCGAGGTCGCGACCGCGGCCAAGCGCAACCTCGCGCTCGCCTTGTTCCGCCGCGGCTGGCGATCGATCAAGAGCAACAAGGCCGGCGACGCGGTCGCCGACTTCGAGCGCGCGACCCGCGAGCCGGCGCTGCTCCAGGGCACCGAGCCGGCCGCGTTCCAGTTCTCCTACGCCCTGGCGCTCCTCGAGAAGGGCGACAACACCGAGGCCGCGGCGATCTTCAAGGACCTGGCCGGCAAGGGCAACCAGGGCGCGTACCTGAAGCCGCCGTACAACAAGATCGGCTCGCAGTTCTTCGGCGCGTACGCCAGCTACCGCTCGAACAACCCGCAGGCGCGGCAGAAGGCGGCGGGCGAGTTCACCGAGCTGCAGAGCGGCGCCAGCGGCGGCTTCGCGCAGAAGCTGCGGCTGCTGATCGCGTCGTCGTGGGAGTACGTCGCCTACGATCACTGGCGCGGCGGCCGCTCGGGCCAGGCCGACAAGGCGCTGCAGACCGTGCTGAAGTTCGCCGACGACGACATCCGCCGCCGCGCGACGATGAACCGCGCGGTCCTGAACCTCGGCAAGGATCAGCTGCGCACTCTCGAGGATCTCAACGCCAACCCGCCCGAGGCGCTGCTCAACCTCGGCATCGTCTACGAGCAGCTCGGCCGACCGCGCGACGCCTACGACGCGTGGGTGAAGGCCAAGGCCCGCGGCGTCGGCGGCAAAGATCTCCAGAAGTGGATCGACGCGAAGAAGCGGATCTATGGCTACTGAATTTCAGGGAGGGCTGTCGCCAGCCCTCCCCCCGACGGGGTCACGCCCCCGTCGGGGCCCCCTACCGAGACGTGTGACCTCCAACTCCGGCGTCAAATGAACAAGCTCGTCCCCATCATCCCGCTGATCGCGATCGTCGGTGTCGGCGCGGCGCTCTACGCGCGGAGCGGCGAGAGCCAGCCGGCCGCGCCCGAGAAGCTGACGATCGGCATCTACGCGCCGTCGGTGGAGTTCGGCACCGCGCAGGTGCGCCTGCAATACGCGCAAGGGCTGGCCAAGGCGATCGAGGCGCAGACCGGCACCAAGACCGAGGCGAAGTCGTTCGCGCAGTTCGCGCAGCTGAAGTCGAGCGGCGTCGACTTCGCGATCGTCGACGGGCAGTGCTACGCGACCAGCCTGGGCTGGACGCTCCTCGCCAACGCCGAGGTCGGCGGCGGCACCACCCGGGCGTGGGCGCTGTTCGCCGACGGCGTCAGCGACATGCAGGCGCTCAAGGGCAAGAAGCTCGCGTACGTGCAGACCGGCTGCAACGACAACGGCTTCCTCGACAACGCGATGCTCGACTCCGAGACCGACGCCGGGTTCTTCTCCGGCCGCGTCGGCAAGCCCGATCTCACCGCCGCGGTCGCCGAGGTCGCGTCGTACAAGGGCGCGACCGCGGTGTTCGCCCCGGTCGGCAGCCAGAAGGGCCTGACCAAGATCTTCGACACCGGCGCGGTGCCCAACCCGGCCTTCGTGCAGCTCAACGCCAAGATCCCGTCGGCGATGGCCGACAAGGTCGCGACCGCGGTGGTCGGCTTCGGCGGCGGCGGCGCGATCAGCGGCTGGGCCTCGGCCAACAAGGGCGCGTACAGCGGCCTGGCCGGTCGCATGGGCCGCTCGGTGAAGCGCGGCGTCCTGGCGCCGCCCGATCCGGTGCGCTCCGACTCGAAGGACATGCTGATCGAGCCCGACACGATCGACGACACGGCGGTGACCGGTGTGCGCCAGCACTTCGAGCGGCCCCCGGAGCGGATGGAGTAGCGATGCCGGTGAGTGAGAGCCAGACCCCCGACGGCGCCCCGCTGTCGTGGCGGATCCGCGAACGCCCGGGGATGACGACGGTCGAGTTCGTCGGCGAGATCGACGAGAACGCCGACTTCATCGACCTGCGACGGCGGCTGCGCGGCGCGGTCGCGTTCCAGCTCGGCGAGGTCCGGCGCATCAACAGCTGCGGCGTGCGCGAATGGGTGAACTTCGTCCGCGATCTACCCCACGTCACCGAGCTGTCGTTCTCGCACTGCTCGCCGGCGATCGTCACGCAGCTGAACATGATCTACAACTTCCGCGGTCGGGCCAAGATCCGCTCGTTCTACGCGCCGTACGTGTGCGACGCGTGCGGCCGCGAGGAGGAGCAGCTGATCGACGTGCCGACTCAGCTCGGCAGCGGTCCGGTCGCGCCGACCCTGCCGTCGTTCGCCTGTTCGGCCTGCCACGCGCCCATGGAGTTCGACGACCTGCCCGAGCGGTATCTGTCGTTTTTGGCGGAAGCCTGAGATAATCGGCGGCGGTTGGGCAAGCTGTACGAACAGGTCACCTCCTTCCTCGACAGCACCGTCGACGCGGCGGTGGTGCTCGACAGCGACCGGCGCGTGCGCCACTACAACCCGGCGTATCAGGCGCTGACCGGGCTGCGCGGCCGTCAGCTCGGCGAGCGGGTCGCGAGCGGCGCGCGCTGCTACGAGCTGTTCAAGCTCGACATCTGCGAGACCGACTGCGTCGGCTGCAAGGCCCGCGACGGTGGCCGGCGGGTGCGGGTCGACGAGATCGGCGCGGTGCGCGGCGACGGCGAGGCGATGACCTGCATCGTGACCGCGGTGCCGCTCGAGCTGCCCGACGGCGAGCAGGTGGTGATCGAGACCTACCGCGACGTCACCGCCGACGTGCGGATCCAGCGGCGGCTGAAGGTCGCGCTCGAGCACGAGCGCCGCGCCAAGGGCAGCCTCGAGGAGAAGGTCCGCGAGCGCACCGCCGAGCTGCGCGCGGCGCAGGCCCAGCTGGTGCACCAGGAGAAGATGTCGTCGCTCGGGCGGCTGGTCGCGGGCATCGCCCACGAGCTCAACAACCCGATCAACTTCGTCTACGGCAACGTCGACTTCCTCGGCCAGTACATGGAGAACCTGCTGCGGCTGGTGCAGGTGATCGACGCGGCGGCGCTGGCGGCGGCGGATCGCGAGGCCTACGAGCGCATGAAGGTCGAGATCGAGTACGACTTCCTCGTCGGCGACTGGCAGAAGCTCCTGCGATCGATCCGCGCCGGCGCCGAGCGCACCGCGGCGATCGTCGCCGACCTGAAGACCTTCGCGCGGACCGGCGGCAGCGAGCTGGCCGAGGCCGATCTGGTCGGCGGCATCGAGACGACGCTCAACCTGATCGCGCCGCTCCTGAAGAACCGCGTCGAGGTCCGGCGCGCGACCGCGATCGCGGTGCCGCGGGTGGTGTGCAACGCCGGGCACGTCAACCAGGTGTTCATGAACATCCTGACCAACGCGGCGCAGGCGATCGCGGGGATCGGCTGGATCGAGGTCGGCATCGACGTCGTCGACGACGGCGGCGCGGTGCGGGTGACGATCGCCGACTCCGGGCCGGGGATCGGGCCGGACCTGATGGCGAAGATCGGCGATCCGTTCTTCACGACGAAGGAGGTCGGCGAGGGCACCGGGCTCGGCCTGTGGATCACCGCGAACATCGTGCGCGCCCATGGCGGGCTCCTGGCGTGGGGCAACCGGCCGGGCGCGGGCGCCGAGTTCGCGGTGACGCTGCCCGTGCGCGGACCGTCGCGCGGTGACGACGGCAGCGGGAGCCAGGGGTAGTGCCGCGGCGGCGGCTGCTGATCGTCGACGACGAGGCCTACAACCGCGACCTGCTCGAGCGGACCTTCGCCCGGGTCGCCGACGTCGTGGTCGCGACCGGCGTGGCCGACGCGCTCGCCGCGTGCGAGGCCGGGGCCGGGTTCGATGTCGTGATCACCGACCAGCGGCTGGTCGGCGGCCGCGGCACCGAGCTGGCGGCGCAGGTGCGGGCGCGATGGCCGGCCACGCGGATCGTGATCATCACCGGCTTCGCCGAGGACGTCGAGCTGCTGCGCGCGCGCGCGGCCGGCGTGGTCGATGACGTCGTCGGCAAGCCGTGGGCCCCCGCGACGCTGCGGACCCGCGTGCTCGGATGACGTGGATCGTGCTGGTGATCGCGGCGTGTGGCCCAGCGACGGTGACCGAGCCGGCGGAGAAGGAGGCCGCGATCGATCACGAGCGTGGCGACGATCGCGCGGGTCCGTCGACGAGCTGCACGCCGAGCATGCCCACGACCATCGCGACCACGAACCAGCTCACGGTGCTGACACCGCTGGCCAGCGACGCGAGCGCGGGGCCGGGGCAGAAGCCGGCCAGTCCCCAGCCCGCGCCAAACAGCGCCGCGCCGATCAAGAGGCGCAGGTCGAGATCGCGTCGAGTCGGCAGGGCGAAGGCGGGGGCGAAGGCGGGGCGATCGCGGCGACGCACGACCAGCCAGTAGAACGGCGCGTGGACCGCGATCGCGCCGCCCATCACGAACGCGAGCGTCGGATCCCACGCGCCGAAGACGTCGAGGAAGCCGAGCACGTTGGCGGGGGAGGTCATGCCCGACAGCGCGAGGCCGATCGCGAAGATCAACCCGGACCCGAAGGCGATGACGTTCACGCGGCACCGCCGACGGCGCGGATCGCCACCGTCACCACGCCCGCCACGATGAAGGTGATCGTCGCGGTGATCGATCGCGGCGACAGTCGGCTCATCCCGCACACGCCGTGGCCGCTGGTGCAGCCGCTGCCCACGCGGGTGCCGACGCCAACCAGCAGGCCCGCGAGCAGCGTGACGCCGATCGACGGCGTGCCCGCGGTGGCGAAGGCGGCCGGGCGCACGACCACCATGACAGCGCCGCCGACCACGAGGCCGAGCACGAACAGCCACCGCCACGACGCCGACCGCTGGGCCGGGGCCAGGAGCCCGCCGACGATCCCGCTGATGCCGGTCACCTGGCCGTTGAAGTAGAGCATCAGGGACGCGCTGGTCCCGATCAGGGCACCGCCGACGAGCGCCCACAGGAGAGAGGAGAGGTCCATGACCAGGAGGACCTCAGCAAGGGCCGTGCCTCCGCCCGGATCGGCCACCACCCGCGCCAGCCTGCGGTTTGCGCGCCGTCGCATCGCGCGCGGACGGTCGCGCTGTTGCGGGCACGTTGCGAAGCGTTTCACGACCCCGGCGGCGTCCGCGCAGCACGCGGCGTTGCGGCCGAGGTCCGGGTGGCGCGGCCCTTGCTGTCCATCGCCGCATGCTCGTCCTCGGTCTCGTGCTCTCGGTCTTCATCGGCGTCGCGCTGGGCCTGCTCGGCGGCGGTGGATCGATCCTCACCGTGCCGACGATCCACTACGTCTTCGGCGTCGAGGCCCACGCGGCGATCGCGGCGTCCCTCGCGGTCGTCGGGATCACCAGCCTCGCCGCGCTAGTGCCGCACGCGCGCGCCCGACGGGTCCAGTGGCGGACCGGGCTCCTGTTCGGCGCCGCGTCGATGGTCGGCGCGTTCTCGGCCGGTCGAGTCGCTCGCTATCTCCCGGCCGCGGCGCTGCTCGTCGGGTTCGGCGCGATGATGCTGGTCACCGCGATCGCGATGCTGCGGAAGCGCGCCGCTGCCGCGGGCTCGACCGCGCACCGCGGCCGCCGCGCGCCGCTGCCGCTCATCCTGGTCGAGGGCCTCGTCGTCGGCGCGGTCACGGGGCTGGTCGGGGCGGGCGGCGGCTTCCTCGTCGTGCCCGCGCTGGTCCTGCTCGGGGGCCTGAGCATGGCCGAGGCGGTCGGCACCTCGCTGCTGGTGATCACGATGAAGTCGTTCGCGGCGTTCGCGGGCTCGGCGGGCAGCGTGCCGATCGACGGCGGGCTGATCGCGATGGTCGCCGCCGCGGCGATCGTCGGGAGCGTCCTCGGCGGCGCCCTGGCCGGGCGCATCCCGGGCCCGCGGTTGCAGCGGCTGTTCGGCTGGTTCATCGTCGTCATGGCGGTGTTCGTCCTCGCGCAGGAGGTCCCGGGCGTGTTCGGGTACGAGCTCGCCTGGTCCTGACGACGTCGGGACGCGTGGTATCCATGGAGGCGGTGGGCAAGCCAGCGCGCGCGAACATCGGGCTCGACGATCTGCTGCTCGCCGCCGTCGAGGAGCTCGGTGGCCCGGCTCTCGTGCTCGACGCCCGGCTGTCGATCGTCCATGCCACCCCGGAGGCGGAGCGGGTGGCGGGCGAGCCGCTGCCGCGCGGCGTCTCGATGGTGAAGCTGCTGTGCGGCGGCGCCGAGCAGCGGCCGGTCGCCGACGCGCTGGCCCGGGGCGTGGCGGTGAGCGCGTCGGTCGTGCGCCCCGCCACCGACGGGACGATCCGCCTCATCCACGTGCGGGCGTCGCCGATCCTGCGCCACCGCCGTCGGATCGGCTGGGTGGTGCTGCTCGACGAGGAGCGCCGCCTGCGATCGGCGGGCGAGGAGACCGCGATCCAGTTTCACGGCATGTGGACCCGCGATCCCGGGATGAAGCGCGTGTTTCACATCCTCGAGCGCGCGGCGCGGCGCGACGTCAGCGTCCTGATCCGCGGCACCACGGGCACGGGCAAGGAGCTGGTGGCCCGGGCGATCCATGCGCTGTCGCCGCGGCACGGCGGGCCGTTCCGCGCGGTCAACTGCGCCGCGCTGCCGCCCAACCTGCTCGAGAGCGAGCTGTTCGGGCACGTCAAGGGCGCGTTCACGGGCGCGATCAAGGACGTCCCCGGCATCTTCCGCGCCGCCCACGGCGGCACCCTGTTCCTCGACGAGGTCGCCGAGATGCCGCTCGATCTGCAGGCCAAGCTCCTGCGCGTGCTCGAGACCCGCTCGATCATCCCGGTCGGCAGCACCGAGCCGATCGCGATCGACGTCCGCATCGTGTCGGCCACGCACCAGTCGCTGCGTGCGGCGTCCGATCGCGGCCGGTTTCGCGCCGACCTGATGTATCGCCTCCGGGTCGTGCCCGTGTTCCTGCCGTCGCTCGCCGAGCGCCACGGCGACATCGAGCTCCTGACCGACAAGCTGATCGACGAGCTGAACCGCGAGGGCGAGCGCCGCATCGTCCGGATCGCGCGCGGCGCCCTCGACGCGCTCAAGCGCTACGCCTGGCCGGGCAACGTCCGCGAGCTGCGCAACGCGCTCCAGTACGCCTTCGTGATCGGCGAGGGCGCGGTGTTGCAGGAGGCCGAGCTGCCGCCCGAGGTCAGCGGCGCGGTCGTCGACGGCGACGCCGGGACCGTGAACGCACCCGAGGCGGGCGGTCGCGGCGATCGCGGCGAGCCCGCCGAGACCCGCCGCTTGCGCGTGGCGATCGAGCGGGCGGGCGGCAACCGCGAGCGAGCCGCGCGGACGCTCGGGATGTCGCGGGTGACGCTGTGGCGCCGCATGAAGCAGGCCGGCCTGACCGTCGGACGCGCAACGGAGTGAAACGCCTGCTGCAACGTTTCGAAGCGCACGGACCGCCGCGCCCCCCAATCCTGCGAGCACCGGGCGCCCCGGCCCGGCCCGACGGTTGCAATCGCGTGGGTCAGCCGACAGGAGGCACCCATGCTGTTCCGGCAACTCTTCGATCCCGCATCGTCGACCTACACGTATCTGCTCGCCGACGAGCAGACCCGCGACGCCATCATCATCGATCCCGTGCTCGAGCAGCTCGAGCGCGATCTCGCGCTCATCGCCGAGCTCGGGCTGACCCTGCGCTACGCGCTCGACACCCACGTCCACGCCGATCATGTGACCGCGCTCGGCTCGTTCCGCGCGCGGCTCGGGGTCCCGACCGTGCTGTCGGAGCGCGCGGGCGTGGGCTGTGCCGATGTCCTGGTGAAGGACGGTGACGTGGTGCGCTTCGGCGGCCATGGCGTCGTCGTGCGGGAGACGCCGGGCCACACCAGCGGCTGCGTCACCTACGTGACGACCGACCAGGCGATGGCGTTCACGGGCGACGCGGTGCTGATCCGCGGCTGCGGCCGCACCGACTTCCAGCAGGGCGACGCCCACGCGCTCTACCGCTCGGTCCACGACAAGGTCTTCAGCCTGCCCGACACGACGCTGATCTTTCCGGCTCACGACTACCAGGGCCGCACCGTGACCACCGTCGGCGAGGAGAGGCGGCTCAACCCCCGCCTCGGCGGCGGCAAGCGCGAGGACGAGTTCGTCGCGATCATGGCGAACCTGAAGCTCGCCTATCCGAAGCAGATCGACGTCGCGCTGCCGCGCAACGCGCAGTGCGGCGCGACCTGGGCGCCGATCGAGGTCAACGTCGCGGGCGTGCCCGAGGTCGCGCCCGAGTGGCTCGTCGCCCACCCCGAGGTGCGCGTGATCGACGTGCGGGAGCCGAGCGAGCTCGGCGGCGAGCTCGGCCACATCGAGCGCGCCGAGCGGATCCCGCTGGCGCTGCTCCCGGGCCCGCTCGCGGACGAGGCGCGCGATCAGCCGCTGGTGATCGTGTGCCGATCGGGCGGGCGCTCGGCCCAGGCGACGTCGGGGCTGCTCGGCCTCGGCTTCTCGCGGGTCGCGTCGCTGCGCGACGGCATGATCGGCTGGAACCAACGCCGCTATCCGGTCTCGCGATGACGCACGGGTCGAGGCGTCGAGCAAGGCGCGGTTTGGCAGCTTGCTCGCGCGCGTGCCCGCGGCGCGGCGCGGCGCGCGGTCGTGCTCGAGGGCTTGCAGCACCTGGTGGACGCGCTGCCAAAAGGAACCGAATGATGCGTCGGATGATGTTCGTGATCGTGCTGGCCGCGTGCGCGAAGGAGGCGCCGCGCGGCGAGCCGGCAGCGACGGCGACAGAGGTGCTGGATGGGATGGACACACGCGCGGCGGTGCCGCTCCTGCCGATGATGGCGAACCATCAGAAGGCGAACATGCGCGACCACCTCGCCGCGGTGCAGGAGATCGTCGCCGCGCTCGCGATCGACGACCTCGCCGCGGTCGAGCGGGCGGCAGCGCGCCTCGGCTACTCCGAGCCGATGGGGCAGCAGTGCAATCACATGGGCGCGGGCGCGCCCGGCTTCGCGAACCAGGCGGTCGCCTTCCATCGCCTCGCCGACGGCATCGCCGCCGCGGCGCGCGCGGGCGATCGGACCCGCGTGCTCGGCGAGCTGGGGACGACGCTGCAGAGCTGCACCTCGTGTCACGCGACGTGGAAGCAGCAGATCGTCGACGAGCCGACCTGGCGGCGGCTCACCGCATCGGCGCCGCCGCACGGCGGCCACTGAGGCCCAAGGCGCGCACTCGCGAAAGGATCATCCGACGCGTGACCGCCGCTCACGGTCAACGTCGTGCATGTCGAGCGGATCCTCTACGGCAACGAGCCCATCACGACAGCGGCCGACGTGATCAATGATCAGGCCAGGGGGGTGGCGGCGCGATTACCCATATGACGCGGCTGTCATATGGGTAACTGGCGTGGGAGGTACCTGCGGCCTTGCGTCGATGTCAGTCGGGTGGCAATGACGCGCATGTCGCCCGCGGTCGAAGCCCTGACGCCGCACGAGGCCAACGCGCTCGTGATGTCGCCGATGTCGCCGATGCATCTCGCCCAGTGGCTCGACGCGAACGATGTGGCGTGGGAACGCTCGCTGATGTGGTTCCTGTACGAGCGCGCGAGCGAGGTGCCTCCGCCAGCGCCGGTCGACGATCCGCGGCGCAGTGATGGCGCGGAGCTGCGGGAGTTCGTCGACCGCGCGGCGCGGTTGCCGCCGCGGTTGCGGGAGGTGGCGCAGCTGTGCCTCGAAGACGGGATGTCGCTACGCGCGTGCGCGGAGCGGCTCGGGGTGTCGCGCGAGACGGTGCGCGTGCACCTGCGGCGGCTGCGCGCGCTGCGGCGGATGGTGATGGCGCGCGGTCAGCCCGAGCGATCGTAGGCGAGCTGTTCGCGGGCGGTGGGGCGATCGGCGGCGTGGAGATCGAGGGCGCGGACGACGGCGCCGGCGTCGGCGGGGCGGGCGGCGACGTCGCGGGCGAGGCAGGCGCGGATGAGGTCGTCCCAGTGGAGCGGGAGATCGGGGCGGAGGGCGCGCGGCGACGGGGTCGGGCCGGACAGGCGGGCCTGGGCGGTGGCGAGGGCGGTGGGCGCGCGCCAGGGCAGCGTGCCGGTCACCATCTCGTAGAGGATCACGCCGAGGGCGAACAGGTCGGTGCCCTCGGTGACCATGCCGCCGGTGACCTGCTCGGGGGCCATGTACGCGGGCGTGCCGAGGAGGTGGGGCATGGCGCAGCCGCAGCCGAGGGTCGCGCACATCGGCATGGCGAGGCCGAAGTCGGTGATCACGGCGCGGCGATCGGTGAGCAGCACGTTGGACGGCTTGAGATCGGCGTGGACGATCTCGGCGTCGTGGGCGGCCTCGAGGCCGGCGAGCATCTGCGCGAGGATGGGCCGGATGGCGGCGAGGTCCATCGGCTCGCCGAGGCGGCGGGCGAGGGTGTGACCGGAGTGCAGCTCCATCGTGTAGAAGACCCGCGCGCCCTCGACGCCGACGTCGAACACGCGACAGACGTTCGGGTGCGTGACCCGGCGGGCGAGGCGGATCTCGTCGGCGAAGCGGGCCTGGGCGCCGTCCTTGCGCAGCAGATCGCCGCGCAGGAGCTTGAGCGCGACGCCGTCGCCGAGGAGGACGTCGTCGGCCTGGTAGACCTCGCCCATGCCGCCCGCGGCGACGAAGCGCACGACGCGGTAGCGGCCCGCGAGGAGCCGGCCGGCCTCGAGCCGCTCCTCGTCCAACCCGAGGCCGTCCCGAGGGCTCGCATGATCGGTCGCGGTGACGTTCATAGGGGCGGCAGCCACAGCGCGGCGCCGTCGACGATCTTCTCGACGAGGGCAGGCTTCTCGGTGTAGGTGCCGGGGAGCTTGGCGCGGTAGAGCGACAGCGGCCCGGTGGGCAGCGCGACCGCGGTGGCGTCGAGCTCGCCGTCGCCGTCGTCGGCGCCCTCGCCGCCGTTGCCGACTGGCGCGGGTGCGTCGGCGGCGGTGGCGAGCTCGCGCGGGCCGAGGACGAGGGCCCACGCGCCGTCGGCCGACAGCGACACCGCGGTGAAGCCCTTCCAGCACTTGTACTGGCCGCCGACCGCGCGCGCGACGCAGGCCTTGCCGCCGTCCTGGACCAGGAGCCACGCCGAGTCGGCGGACCAGTCGAGCACGACGCCGTCGCGGATCAGGCGGCGCCGTGCGGCGACGCCGTTGAGCGCGAAGCCGAACAGCTGATCGCGCGGCTCGGTGACGCGGGGCTGACCCGACGGCGGCGCCTGATAGACGCCGACCGCGCGGGTGCCGTCGGGCGCGACCACGAGGCCGCGCGAGGGTGCCTCGGGCGCGACGACGCGGGTCGCGGCGCCGGCCTTGAGCGGCCCGGCGACGAGCGCGCCGCCCGCGGCGAAGACCAGCTCGCGCTGACCGTCGCGATCGACGATCGCAGCGCCCGCGGCGTCGGCGTCGTCGCGCTCGAAGGTCTGGCCGTCGCGCAGCCGCACGATCAGCGCGTGGCCGCTGGCGGCGGCGCACAAGACGTACTCGCCGCCCGGCGACACCCGCGCGGCGCCCGCGGCACACGGCAGCTCGGCGAGGGTCGCGGTCTCTCCAGCGGCGGGCAGGCGAGCCCAGAACCAGCGGCCGGCGAGATCGGCGAGCAGGGTCGTGCCCGCGGCGTCGGCGCGCAGGAACCGCACGTCGCTGGCCTCGACGGGGAGGGTCGCGATCACCACCGCGGCGGCCTTGCCGCGGCCGTCGGTCAGCCACAGCGAGCCGCCGCGCGCGAACACCACGCGGCCGTTGGGCTCGATCGGCGCGGCGGCGGCGGCGGCCGACCCGGCGAGCAGCACGGCGGCGACGAGCCGCGCGGTCACGTCGCCACCAGCGCGGCTACCTCGGCGTCGTGACCGACCAGCGAGGTGACGAAGCGGCCGCGGCCGGGGATCTCGAGCAGCACCACCGGGCCGAACCGCGGGAAGTGGACGTCGAGGGCGCGGGTGCCGCCGTCGAGAGTGCGGGCGTCGGCGAGGAACGTCGGCTTGGTCAGCGGCTTGCCGTCGACGAACACCTCGGACAGGAACTCGAGCGGCGCGATCCACGTCGCGCCGTCGCGCTGGATGCGATCGCGGATCGATCCCGACAGCTTGTCGGTCGTGCGGATCACGTGGTCCCAGTCGCGCTTGCCGAGCGCGGCGACCGCGTCGGGGCTGAGGCGATCGGGCGGGAACACCAGCACCACGCCGCCGTGGATCTCCGCCGCCGACAGCGGCGGCACCGGCGCGCTGGCCGCGGCGGCGCTGGCGGCGTCGCGCTCGGCGGCTTCCCGCGCCGCGGCTTCGCGCGCCGCAGCCGCAGCCTGCTCGGCCGCGAGCTTGTGCTCGGCCGCGGCGATCTGCGCCGATGACAGCGGCTGCGTGCCCATCGCCAGCTTGGGCTTGCCGGTCTGATCGACCACCTGCATCAGGTCGGGCGCCAGCGGCGTCGATGGCGCGCCCGGGATCATCGAGAACCGATCGATCGCCCCGAGCTGCAGCTCCATCGTCATCGACTTGCGCTGGTCCCAGGTGCCGTCGTCCTCGAGCACGTCGACGATCAGCAGGTCGCCGCGCTTCTCGAAGTGGACGTCGCCGCCGATGCCGGCCAGGATCTCGTGATCGGCGAGCTCGTCGAGGCGCTTCTCGTAGGCGAGCAGCTTGGCCTCGAACTCGGTGCGGCTGAGCTGGCTGCCGCGGCGCCGGCCGTCGACGTCGACGGTGGGATCCAGGGCCCAACCGATCAGGCAGATCGCGCGCAGATCGCGCGCCGATCGCGCCACCAGCACCGCATCGCCCCACGCGCCCAGCGCGAACAGGCGGCCGAGCCGGACCGGCAGCGCCTCGCACAGGGTGATCAGCTCCTCCTTGGCGTCGCGCAGGTCGACCTTGATGATCGGCTCGTCGGCCTCGGCGCGCAGCTTGGTGTGGTCGTCGATCACCATCAGGCGGCGCTCGCCGCGGCGGCGGAACGGCACCGACGGCGACATCTCCATCTCCAGGCGGGGATCGAGCATGTCGGGATCGAGCAGCTTCTTCTCCTTCGCCAGGTCCGGACCGCCGAACGCGTCGATCAGCATCTGCTGATCGAGCGCCGCCTCGTGGATGAACATCAGGTCGGTGACCAGGCTGTCGGGAGCGAGCATCGAGCTTCCTTTTATAGATATCCGCTGCGCTGGCGCAAGAGCCACTCGAGGCCGAGGAGGATCAGCGCCAGGAAGATGAGGCCGGGGCGGCTCCACAGCTCGACGTCGGCGCGCTGGTCGACGCGGACCACCCGCGGTACGTCGAACGCGAGGTCGGCTGGCAGCGCGTCGATCGCGCCGAGGGCGCGGCCCTCGGTGCCGGCGGCGATGCGCTCGAGGGTCTGCGGCACCCCGGCGGGCTCGTCGAGCTCGGCCGACGCGTCGCGGACCAGGAAGATGTCCCCCGCGGTGACCGCGCGGCCGGCGATGTCGGCGGTGGCCTCGACCCGATAGGCCCCGGGCGACAGGCCGACCAGATCGTGGGTGCCGGTGCCGTCGTCGCCGACCGTCACCGCGGCGGTGCCGACCGCGACCGCGGTGCGCGGATCGGCGCCGCGCTTCCACGCCAGCGTGACCTTGCCCTTGGCCAGCGGCTGGTAGTCGCGGCCGAGCAGGCGTACGGTGAGGCGGACCGTCGCCCGCGGCGCGTACTCGACCGCGTCGCTGTCGACGTGGAGGTTGCGCAGATCGGGATCCTGGATCAGCCAGCGGATCGCGTTCTCCCACAGCTTGGTGTACGCGCGGCCGTCGTCGCCGGGCTTGGCCGACGCGACGAAGCCGTAGCGCCACAGGCTGTCGGTGGTGACCGCGAGGCTGCGGCCCTCGCCGTACTCGCCGGTCACGATCACCGGCATCGGCTGGCCGCGCGGGGTGCGCAGCCGCGGATGCACCGCGAGCACGGTGGCGTCGGGCTTGGCCCCGGCGATGCGGTTCACGCCCTCGAGCTCGGGCAGCGCCTTCCACGCCGCGAGGTTGTCGGGGATCGCGTAGCGCAGCGCGGTGACCGGGTGGGTCTTGCCGGCCTCGGTGAGCTGTGGCGTGAAGCGGGTGGTGTCGATCAGCTCGCCGCCGCCCCACGGCTCGACCAGCTCGACCCCGAGCGCCGCGGCGACCGGGGTGCCGTGGTAGCCGCCCGACGAGAACGACATGTCACCGCCGAGCATCGCCAGGCCACCACCGCCCTCGACGTAGCTGCGGATGTTCTCGAGGTAGTCGCCGATGCCGTAGGGCAGGTACTCGAAGTTCTGCAGGACGATCACGTCGAACGACGGCAGCTGCTCCTCGAACAGCTCGCGGGTCGGGAACGGGATCAGCGACATCTCGTCGTTGGGCACCAGCGAGATGTCGTCCTGCGTGCGCAGGATGAAGAACGAGATCAGATCGACGTTGGGATTCTCTTCGAGCATCGCCCGCAGCGCGCGGACGTCCCAGCTCGGTGCGCCCGCGACCTGGAGCACGCGGATCTTGTCGCGGATGACGCGGACCACGAACGCGCGGCTGTTGTTGGAGTCGACCGCCTCGTCGTCGGCGACCGGGGTCGAGATCTCGTAGAGGTAGCGGCCGACCCGCGGCGGCGTGACCTCGAAGACCACGCTGGCGGTGCCGTCGGCGGGCAGGTCGACCAGCTTCTGCCGCACCGGCTGGCCGTCCGACGACAAGGACACCAGGACCCGACGTGGTCCGTAGCCGGTCGAGCGGATCACCGCCTCGAGGCGGACCACGGTGCGGACGAACGCGAACTCGTCGGCGAGGACCCGGGCGATCGCGACGTCGCGCACGCCCGGCCGCGCTGCCCACACGGTGTGGACCCGCGTGTCGAGCGAGCGGAGGAAGTCGCGCACCGCGCCCGCGCCCTTGTCGTCGCCGAAGTCGTCGGTGGCGGCGCCGTCGGAGATCAGCACGACGCCCGCGAGGTCGTGGCCCTCGTAGCGCGCCCGCACCGCTTCGAGGGCCTTGCGCATCAGGGTGGCGTCGCCGGTCGCGGCGGCGCGGGCGACGCCGTCGAGGTTGCCGGCCGCGAGCACGTCGGAGAAGGTGTAGATGTCGAGCTGGTGATCGCGCTTCCAGCCGGTCAGGGTCTCGGCCGAGCGATCGAGCAGCGCGCGCACCCGCTCGGTGCGGGTCGGGCCCGACGGCGCGTCGCGCAGCGCCATCGAGCGCGAGTCGTCGATCACGATCGCGACCCGGTTGGGCTCGCGCGC
>JAYTAJ010000578.1:0-1611 GCA_043737575.1 Myxococcales bacterium
GTGGTGTGGAGCTTCGGCCGCCGGGCGCCGCGGCCGTCGCGGCCCATCGAGCCGCCCGCGATCGAACCGCCCGCGATCGAACCGCCCGCGATCGCGCCGCGCGTCATCGACACCGACGGCGACGGGCTGCCGGACGATCGCGATCGCTGTCCGATCGACGCCGAGACCGCGAACGGCTGGAGCGACGACGACGGCTGCCCCGACGAGATCCTCGCCGAGCTGGCCGGCATCGAGTTCGAGCGCGGCTCGGCGCGCATCGATCCGGCGTCGCGGCCGCTGCTCGATCGCACCGTCGCGATCCTCGGGGCGGCGCCGACGCTGGTGATCGAGATCAGCGGCCACACCTCGGCCGACGGCGAGCCGGCGCGCAACCAGGCGCTGTCGCAGGCGCGCGCCGACGCGGTGAAGGCGTACCTGGTCAGCCGCGGCATCGACGCCGATCGGCTGATCGCGATCGGTCACGGCGCCGACCACCCGCTGGTCGACGACACCAGCCCCGAGGCGCGTCGGCGCAACCGCCGCATCGAGCTGCGGGTGGTGCCGCCGTCACGGCGCGAATAGCTGCGACAGGCTGACGTCGAGCTGGCTCTGGACCAGGGCGCCGACCCGATCGATCTCCGACGGCGACAGGCCGAGGCGATCGACCAGGCGGGCGCGGGTGCTGGCGAACAGCTCGTCGCGCGCGCGCGCGATCCAGCGCGCCGCGGTGGCGCGATGCACCGCGTAGACCGCGCCGATCTGATCGATCGACAGCCCCTCGGCGAAGTGCATCGCGAGGACCGCGCGCAGCCGTGGCTCGAGCCCCAGCGCGGCGTCTCGCAGCGCCGCGGTGAAGACCTCGACGTGCTGGCGCTTGAGCAGGTCGAGCTCGGGGTTGCCGGTCGCCACCAGCGACAGCGCGCAGGCCCAGTCGTCGTCGGCGACCTCGCGGCGACGGCCCTGGCTGCGCCGCAGCATCAACGCCGCGCGCACCATCGTCACGCCGACCCACGCGCGCAGGGCGCCGCGCCCCGCGTAGTCGTACAGCCGCGGCGCGCCGTCGCCGACCAGCAGCCGCTCCCGGACCCGCTGGCGGACCTCGTCGGCGAACGCCGGGCTGGCGTCGATCGCGCGCACCGCGTCGCTGGCCGGGTGCAGCACCGCGTCGTCGAAGTGGCGCAGCGCGACGCGATCGCCCGCGGCGCAGGCCCAGGCCAGGAACAGATCGGCGCCGTGATCGCGGACCGCCGCCAGGTCGAGCGCCGCCGCCCGGGTCGCGAACACGTCGCTCGTCAGCACGACCCGCGGGTACACCGCCTGGGCCGCGGCGTGGGCGGCGAGGAGATCATCGGCGCCACGCGGCTGCCCCATCGATCGCGGAGCCTAGCAAATGTCGCCGCGGTTTCGGCTATCGTCGGCCGTGGCCCTCACGATCATCGGTCCTGACGATGCGACCGGCGCGTTGCGCGAGACCTACCAGCGCATGCTCGCGCGGCCGCTGCCGCCGGTGTATCGACCCGCGCACGGCGGTCCGCCCGGCATCATCGCCGCTCACAGCCTCGACCCCGCGCTGATCCCGCGCGTGTTCGGCTGCTCGTCGACGCTCAACGGCGCCGGGCCGCTGACGTGGCC